>CAZHRV010000085.1:0-42541 GCA_964535035.1 uncultured Rikenellaceae bacterium | reverse complement strand
TAGCACTTGCCGCAAATATATTCTGCAGCGCATCTTTGAATCTACTACTTCCTTTACTCATTTTTAATCGATTTGTTTAGGTTTAAGATTTAACAATTCGCAAATATATATATTATCAATTATTTTTTTCAAATAAATTATTATAATATTGATCTTTTTGATTGGTTAATATATTATTCTCAATCAATAAGACCTTGTAATTTACCGTTATACCCTATTAGTTAACCTTAAAAAGATTGTGTCCCGGGTCTGAAATTATTTCTCGAGAGAAACGTTATAAACCCTTGATTTTGTTATCGGGATCTCCTTAGTACTGTATCCTTCAGCAGATATCAACAGTATTTCAGAGCCCTGTGGTATTTCAAACTTATATTCACCACGAGTATCGGCCAAAATCTCAGCTGCAGTATCTTTAACTCTTATCGAAGCATATGCAATGGGCTTTCCGGTCGTAGCATCTTTGATTACTCCTTTTATCTCGTTAGGATTGATTCCCTTTCTTACCTGCGTTTCGTAATCACGTATATAATTGATCTGGTTCTTGGCAGTAGCATTATTCGGATCAATCTCAAGGATCTTGTTGTATGCGCTTGCCGACCTTGACAGGTAAGGCAGCCTTTTTTCATTTTCTTTTTCATTGGAGGCCATACGGAGTTCAATCAATCCTAATCCGTTGTATCCTTTAATTTTATTCTCCTTGTTATCGGGATTAAGATTAATAAGCCTGTTATAATAATTCTTTGATGTTGTAAAATTTTCGTTAGACATATGATAATATCCAAGATACTGCATAGCATCCGCCATTTCAGATTCATGTATCAGCGAGTCTGACTTTGCCATTTCAATGACTTTTTCAAACTTTGGTTTTGCATATCCCGTCTTATAATCGGGATCCATTTTGGAATAGGTTCTGGCAACCCATACATAAGGCTGAACTTCCTCAGGCCATTTTTGGATGACAATACTGAATGTCGAGTCTGCAGCCATGTAATTCTCACCGATATAATATGTTCTTCCGATCTGCATGTATTCATCAATTTTTTCTTCACCGGGGGTTATCATTTTGCCCCATGTTTCGGCAGCCTTGTCATACATTTTGAAATTATAATAATTAATAGCCATTTCACTTAATACGGCCTTGTCCTCGGGTTTCATTTCAAGTACTTTTTCATATTCGCTGAATCCCCTGTCAATCTCATTATGTGCTTTTTCCACAAGGATTTTCTGTTCGGCAACCTTATTAGTCAGATCATCTACAGCCGGCTTAATTTTCGGTTTCATGGAAGCCGAGGCGGATGAGTACCTTGATTTTTCTTTTTTAAGCTGCAGTTCAAGATTAGTAAGACCATCAACCATCTTTGGATAATTCTGATTCTTCTTCATCAGGATCCTTGCCATATAGTGGTGATCCTTCCATAATATCCTTTCTTCTGAAACAGTTTTAAACAACTGATCCATATAGGAAAAGGCCTTTTCGTAATCAGGATTCTTCATTTCATAGTAAGAATAGCCTGCGAGTCTGTTTAAGAATAACCTGGAATTGTCAACAGCGAGGATCTCTTCGACATTTTTAATTACCTGATCATAGTCTCCGGCATAGAACAGTGAGGACACATACCTTGTCTGTGCAGGTATATTACCGGCACTCAGTTCAAGGTATTTCTTATAGTTAGCCTTTGACTGCTCAAGTCGCTGGGCCATCCAATAGACCTGGCCGAGTTCCCTGTAAGCAGGAGCATAATTGGGGTCAAGACCAATAGCCTCCTCAAAGTATTCGATTGCAGGATTAAGGCTCTTACCCCTTACATATATGCTCCCTATTTTCATAGCCGCAGTAGGTGAAGCAGGATCAGCAAACTGGGCAAGGTTGTAGTTCCTGATTGCGTTGGAACCATCATTTGCCAGGATGTAAATATCACCTGCAATAAGGTAAATTTCAGGATTTTTAGGATCAATTTTAATTGCTTCCCTTATTAACGGGAGTGCCAGCGAAGTATCAACCTGCCGGTCCTTAATGTATGACTCGGCTATTTTTGCCAGCGTAAATGCATATACATCAACCGGGGGATTTATTTTTTTAATCTTTTTAAAGGGGAGAAGAAAGCTTTTGGCTTTTGCCCTCATTTCATCAGCATTCTTGCCGTCGCCACTAAAATATGCAACTTTTGCCAGCCCAACATAATTAAGCGGGTCATTCGGATTGACTTCAACACCTTTCTGATAATTTTCCTTTGCTGTTTTTAAAGCCAGACTAAAGGAATTGGATATTGTATCAGAAAAATACTCCAGAAGCCCGTTTTCTCCGAGATAGAAATAATACTTGCTGTTTGAAGGCTCATTTTGAATCAGTTGCTGCAATATCTCTCCGGCTTTTTCATACTGCTCGCTCTTTGTAAGCAGAAGTGCAGAATTCAAGTCCTGAGCCTGACTTTTAAAAGTTACCAACATTGCCGCCAGTGCAACTGTCAAAAATACACCCTTTTTCAAAATTGAACGTTTCATAACTATTAATTTATTTTGAAGTCAATTATACAATTTTTTTGTTTTCTATAATACTCTGTTCTCCTTAATCTTTATATAAACCCACCCCCAATCCCTCTCATGAGGGGATTCCCGGTAATTATTCTGTCTTTATCTGCACCAGCCGTATGGGCATAGTTGCCGCGACAAGCCCCGATTTAAGTACTATCCTCTGTCCCTGTTCAGCTGTTGCCCACTGAATTAATCCTGCACCCAGCCCGTGAAAAGTCTCCCTTGATATAAAATAGATCTCCCTTACAAAAGGATATGATTTAAGATAAATGGATCCCTGGTCAGGCCTGTAATAAGTTCCGTTACTGCCGAGTCTCTCTGATACTGCAATAATATTGACCTTTCTGATAAAACTCCTGCTCAGCGAATCGTCCTTATCGCTAATCCAGTTAACACTTACAATACCAAGAGCATCTTTATTTCTTGAAACGAAATCTATTACCTCAGGGTTGTTCT
The DNA here is from genome assembly GCA_964535035.1 of uncultured Rikenellaceae bacterium. Taxonomy (GTDB): domain Bacteria; phylum Bacteroidota; class Bacteroidia; order Bacteroidales; family VadinHA17; genus LD21. The sequence continues at coordinate 39,553 of CAZHRV010000085.1, read as the reverse complement.
TGACAGCATAAAAATTATCAGGCAGCTCATTTTCTATTTCAAACAGTTCTTTGAAATATCTTATGTTACCCGATTTTGTATTGTCAAAAATTATTTGGATATCTCCCAGTTTTGATCTTTGATCCAGTTCCTTCCACCTTGTTATGTTTCCAAGAAAAATATTTCTGATGTCTTCATAATTTATAAGTGTGTCGTTATTTTCCTTATTTGTTACCAGTGCAAGTGCATCCCAGGCAAAAGTTGTTGTACGGGCAATAATAAGGGAGTCACGCAGATACCGGATCTGGTCGTCAGTAAGCTTTTTGCTGGTAACCACTACCTTAACCGAATCATTCATGAAATCGTTAATAACATCATATTCAGGCTTATAAAGGGGCTTGATCTTTGCATTAATGTAAAGACTGGTGAATGTATTAACCTCTGCATCGATAAGAGGTTGAAATGATTCATCCGCAATTATCCTTATGTCTCCCCTGGTTGGTGATTCATCCAGCCTGGTAGTACCTCCTTTGCAAGAGGTGAAAGAAATGAGGATAGTCAAAATCAGGAAACGTGATCCTGAATAAAGAAAATGATTATATGATCCGGCCACTTTAATCCTGTTGATGATAAATATTTTACGGCAGGCAATATTAATAAAATTTTGTATAAATGATGCAACTTTCATAGCCTTAATTTTATCTTGTTCACTATATTACTGCAAAGTATGTGCCAAGACAATCTATTTTAACTCATGTACTTATAAAAGCAGTATTAATCCTCATCTTCATCCTTGCCGAAAAATAGTTTATAAAGGATTACAGCAGATGTGTAAATCCTGAATACACCATAAAAAAGAAATGCTCCACCGACAATATTGCGTAAAGCTTTATCAATCTGGAAATTATCGGCATAGAACAGAAGAAATATTGCGGCGCCAACGTAAAACAATGACATCAAAAACCTGATCCCTGCCTGCATCTGCTTCGTAATTTTATTACTGTTCATGCCTGGAAATTTTACGCTAATAAACAAAAAATCAGTTTAATTACAAAAGCAAATACTAATATGGACCACGGGGTCGGTTAACATGATACAATCATGTTTTATTTTAACAGTAATGAGCTGTCGCCATAGCTGAGCAACCTGAAATCATTTTCCATGGCATACCTGTAAATCTTTTTCCAGTCCTCACCTGTCCATGCTGATACAAGAAGCAGCAGTGTACTTTTAGGCATATGAAAGTTGGTTATCATTCCATTCACCACACGAAATTTATAACCAGGGATAATCATTATCCTGGTTGCAGCACTAAGCAATCCGGTCTCTCTTTTATCCATATAACTTAAAATTGCTGCTAAGGATTCTTTTAAGGTATATTCCTGTTTATTAGAAGAAGGTTCCCACTGATCTATATAAAACTCACCGTTTTCGTTTTGAATTCGACTTAATATCTTAACTCCGATCCAGTATAGAGATTCAAGCGCTCTTACACTTGTTGTTCCTACGGCAATGATTCTTCCTTTATGCGACAGGAGAGTTTCAACGACCTCCCTGGTTATAATAAAATGTTCGCAATGCATCTCATGAAGAGTAAGATCTTTTGCTTTCACAGGCCGGAATGTGCCGGCTCCGACATGAAGTGTCAGATCAACCTGGCGGATACCTTTCTTCCTGATATCTTCAAGTACTGATTCAGTAAAATGCAATCCTGCCGTGGGTGAGGCAACAGAACCATTTATTTTTGAATAGATAGTCTGGTATCGTATATAATCCTCATCCTCCTCTTCCCGCTTCACATAGGGTGGGAGAGGAATGTGTCCTGCTGCCTCAATTACCTCTCCAAAACTTATATCCGCAGAATCCCATTTGAATAGTATCCTCCAGGCTTCACCTTCAGCTTTTATCTTCGAGGCAGAAAGAGTATAATGCCTTTCCCTGTGCACAAACGAGCAAGTAATTGAATTGTTCTTCCATTTCTTCAAATTTCCAATAATGCATTTCCATTCCACGGGGCTTCCTGAAGTGAATGCCTGCTCATAATCACATGGCGACAGCGGCTCAAGGCAGAATACCTCGATATTTGCTCCAGTCTCTTTCCTGAAGATGATGCGTGCCCGGATAACCCTGGTGTTGTTAAACACCATCAGGGAATCAGAAGGCAGGTAGCGGGAAATATTCCTGAACAGATCACCGGATATGATACCTTTATTATATATAAGCAATTTTGAACCGTCCCGCTCCCTGACAGGATACTGAGCTATCCTGTTTTCAGACAGGTCATAGTCATAATCATCGATGTTTATATCAGGAAATCTAATCATATTCTGTTTATTGTCTGAAAAATCAAATACTTATCTAACCTATTGCTTACACCATAGTACCCTAGAACCTCAGTACTGTCGTACAGTCACACCTTTATACTGTCGTACTGTTATTATTTTTTTGCAAAAATAGCCAAATTAAGCTCCTTTTATCATCTTGGAAATAATTATTACCTTTGCAATACAGCAGGCTGTTCCATCGCCCCGAGAACTCGGGGAGGAAAGTCCGGGCAACAAAGAGCACCATATTTCCTAACGGGAAGATATCCGCAAGGGTATAGTAGTGTAACAGAAAATAACCGTCCGCCAGCTGGCGGATAAGGGTGAAAAGGCGAGGTAAGAGCTCACCGGTTCCGGTGGTAACACCGGAATCCGTACACCTTATGGGTTGAGAGACCATGTATACCGGCTCCAGGGGCTGCTCGTCCGATGCCGGGGGGTAGGTCGTATGATCCTGTCAGTGATGGCAGGGCAAGGTAAATGATGGAAATATACAGAACCCGGCTTACAGGCCCGCTGCAAAAAAAACGTAGTAGAGACGCTCAATTGAGCGTCTCTACCGTTTTTTATGTAACTACGCAATATATTTGCGTGCATTTCCGCACCAATATTTAGGGTTTCAACCCCCCTTTAGGGCGGCTGGGGGATTATTTGATCTTAAATACACTGTCATCAATGGGTATATCGACCTCAACTTTATTGAATGTTGTAATAATTTCCATGCCGCTTACCATTGTTGTTGTCTTCATTGGAAGGAAAACTCCTTTATTATCGGTATAATCCGATGGTATGGCTTCAACTGTCATTGCCATTCCTCCCTGGTTTATTTCAGTGGTTGTCTTTAAAACCAGGTAAGTATTTTTGTCAATGAATAAAAATGCTGCAGTTCCTCCTTCAAGGGTAGCTTTAATCTTGTAAACAGGTTTCCCGTTTACATTGTCTTCTCCCTCCAGCGTAAGCTGGCCGTTCTTCAGGTAACTATCAAGGTAGTTTTGAAATACATTGTTACGCTGGATATCCCTAACCTGATCGGCAGTCATTTCCACTGGTTCCGTTGAACCTGCCATCGGATTGACAGCATACCCTTTCTCTCCGTCAAAAACCTGTATCATGTCCTGTCCACCCATATTGGTTACAGTTTTGATTTTGTTCGGTTTTTTCATCCACATCTCCATGGGCATATCCATTCCCATCATCGACATGGTGGCATTAATCTTGATAGTCTGCTTGCCTGAAAGCTGGTCGAGCTTATTGGCAGCCGAGTAATTCTTTACAATCTCTTCAAGAGACTGTGCATTTATCACAGCAGTTGTAAGAAGACATGTTGTGATCAAAAGAATCTTTTTCATAAAATGTAAAGTTTAAAATTTAAAATAAAGAATTAAATGATTTTACAGTATTTCTTAATGCAACAAGCTTGTATAACAGGCTGTCCATGTCGCACATTTTCAGCATATTGGCTCCGTCTGACAGTGCAGATGAAGGATCAGGATGTGTCTCGATGAAGATACCGTCCGCACCTACGCTTATTGCTGCTTTGCCTATTGTCTCTATCATCTCCGGTACTCCTCCCGATACGCCTGCCTCATGGTTAGGCTGCTGAAGCGAATGGGTTATATCCATAATCACAGGAACTCCTGTTTTCTGAATTACAGGTATGTTTCTGAAGTCAACCACAATATCCTTGTAACCGAACATATTGCCGCGATCTGTTACCATAATATTATTGTTACCGGAATCCTTTACTTTTTCTACAGCAAACCTCATCGATGATCCCGACAGAAATTGCCCTTTTTTAATATTTATCCACTTGCCTGTCCTGGCTGCAGCAACAAGAAGATCGGTCTGACGGCACAGAAATGCAGGGATCTGCAGAACATCAACATATTGGGCAGCTGTTTCAGCTTCATCCGGATTATGAATATCAGTAATGACCGGAACAGAAAATTTTTCTCTTACCCTGGCAAGAATATTAAAGGCTTTTTCATCCCCGATTCCTGAAAATGAATCGATCCTGGTCCTGTTTGCTTTTCTGTAAGATGCCTTGAATATATAGGGAAGCTGGTATTTATCGGACAGTTTTACGAGGTGCTCTGCAATCTCAAAGACCACATCTTCGCCTTCAACAACACAAGGCCCGGCAATGAGAAGGAAATTACCCGAATCGGCGTGTTTCAGCAGTGGAATATTTATTCCGGTTTTTATCATTCTATTGTAAATGTATTAAAATTATTTTTCGTAATCATAAATATCCTTCCACAATCCTTTAAGTCTCTTCCTTATTTCTTCTTCCTTCGCATTGTTTCCGGGATCATAAAACCTGGTACCATTAATTTCCTCAGGCAGGTAATTCTCCTTTACAAAATTACCCTCATAGCTGTGAGCATATTTATAATCCTTATGATACCCGAGATCTTTCATAAGTTTTGTTGGTGCATTTCTCAGGTGCAGAGGAACAGGAAGATATCCACTCTCCCTGATAGTCTCAGTTGCGTTTTCAAGGGCCATATATGATGCATTGCTTTTGGGAGATGTTGCAAGATAAACGGCAACCTCTGAGAGTATTATCCTTGATTCGGGCCAGCCGATTACACTGACGGCATCAAAACAGGACTGTGCAAGAAGAAGAGCATTGGGATTTGCCATACCGATATCTTCAGCTGCGAGAATTAACATCCGGCGGGCAATGAATTTAGGATCCTCGCCTCCTTCGACCATTCTGGCAAGCCAGTAAACGGCTGCATTGGGGTCGCTCCCCCTTAATGACTTTATAAAAGCCGAGATTATATCATAATGCTGTTCACCATCCTTGTCATAAAGCGCCAGGTTTTCCTGTACATGAGCCTGTACCTTTTCATCTGTAATGACTATTTTATCTGATCCTGATGTATCAATTTCTGACGAAACCACAAGCTCAAGTGCATTGTATAATTTTCGGGCATCTCCTCCTGAAAAACGCATAATGGCTTCATATTCAGCTATTTCAATCTCATATTCTGCAAGATAGGTATCCCTCTTCAAGGCTCTGTTCAGCAGACCGGAAAGCTCATTTACCGAAAGCGGATTCATAACGTAAACCTGGCAGCGCGATAGAAGAGGGGATATAACCTCAAATGATGGATTCTCGGTAGTTGCACCTACAAGGGTTATTATTCCCTTCTCAACAGCACTCAGCAGAGAATCCTGCTGTGATTTATTGAATCGGTGTATCTCATCAATGAATAAAATAGGGTTTGGCTGATTGAAAAACTGTTCTTTTTTTGCCTTCTCAATAGTGTCTCTCACATCTTTTACTCCCGAATGAACTGCACTGAGATGAAAGAAGGGCCGCTTCAGCTTATGTGCAATAATTGATGCAAGTGTTGTTTTTCCTACTCCCGGAGGACCCCAAAGAATAAATGATGGAATATTACCGGATTCAATCAACTTTCTCAATACGGCATTCCTCCCGACAAGGTGATCCTGTCCGCAAAATTCATCAAGGTCTATTGGCCTCAGTCTTTCTGCAAGAGGTTGATTTGAAAGCATAAGCCGAAGTTTGTGTAAAAGTAATCAAAATTACTGTTTAAGGTGAGTTCAGATTTAGTGCATTTGTAATATATTTTTAATATTATTGCTGCACCAGTTTTAATAAATTTGAAGTCTATATAAGAATCTCGTATGAAGAATTATTACATATTCCTGCTTGTTTTTATAAAAAAAACAATCTGGACAGTCTTACTTTACTTGAATTGAGACAAATGGGACATACGTCAAAGCTGAGGCTGGCTATCGGAAAGGTAAATACAATACAGATTCTGCCCATTGGTATATTGACCGCGGGTGCAGATAAGATGAGGTTATAACACAGCTTGCGGGTATTAAGAGTTTTGCAGTTAAATAATTTTTACTAAATTGCTCGAAATTTATTTTCTTTAAAAAAAATAAATTAATACATTTAACAATTGATTTGGAGATTTTATCACTGTACTTAAATAGTGTTAATATTTGAATACTTTCAGATATCAATTCAGTTATGAAAAAACCTCTGCTTATAGTTATTATTATCCTGGTGGTCCTTTTAGCTCTACCGGTAATAAACCTGCTTCGCTGGACTTTTCAAACAAAAAAGCCCCTGGATATTATTATTGTCGACAAGACTGTCTCAACATTTGATTACGTAAAACACAAATCTCTTAACTGGGTTTTAACAAATGACAGGTTTGTCAAAAAAGAGAAGAAGTCAAGCTATTCTTGCCGGAAAGATTATTATGGATTCATGCCTACGCGCCCAAAGAAAGCAAAACTATGGCATAGAAATGACTACCGTCTGGCTGACGTTATAAATCTTGCAGAAAAGACCGATGTCCTTTATTTTGCTGACACATATGGAGTATTCTTTAACGACTGGTACCAGGGAATAAACAAAAGCCGCCGGTCCAGGAAGCTTTATGGCGGATTGAATAGTAACGATAACTTCCTGATTAAAGAGATGAAGGACAGGAATAAGCTTGTCATACTTGAATATAATGCATTTGAATATCCTACACCAGCCTATGAAGCATACAGAATTCAGGAGCGACTTGAGATCAAATATTCGGAATGGACAGGAAAATATTTTACCTCCCTTGATACTCTTAGCGAGGATTTCCCGATATGGATGACAGCCATGTACCGCAAACAGTACAAAAAACCCTGGACATTCAGTAAACCGGGTATAATACTTCTCAGAGATAAGGCAATAATAGTTCTTGAGGAAGGAACTCATGTTAACAGCCAACCGGTACAAATCGTAACGGATACAGCTTATTGTGCAAAATATAACATCCCGGAATCAATTTCTTTCGGTGAATGGTTCGATGTAATTGACCCGCTTGCAAATAATGTGATCTCAAATTTCAAACTGAATACAACAACAGATGGAGATTCCGCACTGCTTGAATATGGACTCGATAATATATTCCCTGCAGTTATCCAGGAACCCGTATCTCAGAGAACCTATTATTTCTCGGGCGACTTCACTTCTACAGATCTTCCCATGTGGACATCAAGGTTGCGGGGAGTGGAAAAACTTAAAGGTATATTATATTCGAAGAAACCAGATGACTCCCGCAGATTCTTCTGGCTCTATTATAAACCGCTGGTTAATGGTATCATAAACGAATATTACGAATCAGTAACAGCAGAATAAATTGCTTTTAGACATATTGTTGAAGTACAGGTATAATATTCCTGTACTTTTTTTTTACCATACCGGAATCTTAATATCACATACGATTGAAAATGAAAATTACAATTGTTCAACCCGATATTGAATGGGAAAATAAAAAAGGGAACTTTGCCAGGATAGAACGTTTATTATCAGATATCAGAACCGGTACAGATCTGGTTATTCTGCCGGAAATGTTCAATACAGGTTTCTCAATGAATCCTGAAAAATTGAGCGAACCGCCTGATGCTGAAACCTATGAATGGTTGAGAAATATCTCACTGGACGGAAATTTTGGTGTTTGTGCCAGTTATATTGTCAGCGATAATAACATGTTCTTTAACAGATGGATATTGGTTACACCTGAGAGAGAATCATGGTTCTATAATAAAAGGCATTTGTTCAGGATGACTAATGAAGAACAGACATTTACTGCGGGAAAAACACGAAAGACTTTCACCTTCAGGGATGTGAGGATTTGTCCGAATATATGTTACGACCTCAGGTTTCCTGTGTGGAGCAGAAACAGAAACGATTATGATCTGCTCATCAATGTAGCTAACTGGCCGGCAGCCAGGCACGATGTCTGGTTAACTCTGCTTAAAGCAAGAGCCATTGAAAATCAATGTTTTGTGGCCGGATCAAACAGGATTGGTACTGATGGTGCCGGAATTAATTATTCGGGCAATTCTATGATTATTGATCCTAAGGGAGTGGTTATAGCTTCTGCAGAGGATAGAGAATGTTCAATCACAGCAGAGATTTCAATGCAGGAATTATCAGAATTCCGCAATAAATTCCCCGTTCTCGAAGACGCTGATGACTTTACCTTTAACCTTTAACCTTGAACCTATTATTTCCTGAGAGCCCTGTAAAGAACCTCAACGGGGTGCAACGCAATTCTTCCTGTACCATCCTTAATATGATGTCTGCAGCTTGTGCCGGGAGCTGCAACAATTATATCATCTCCGGCCTCTCTGACCGCAGGGAAGAGGATCAGTTCACCGATCTTGTTGGATAATTCAAAATGCTCTTTTTCATAGCCGAATGATCCTGCCATCCCGCAGCAGCCTGAAGGGATTTCCGTCACATTGTAATTTGGCGGTATTGAGAGCATCTCTATTGTACCCGAAGATGAAGAAATAGCCTTTTGTTGACAATGAGCATGCAGGATTATCTCGCGATGATCATCTGCGAATAGTTCTTTTTTTATCTTTCCTGACCTGAATTCGCGTGCTATGAATTCATCAATGAGAAAGCTGTTTTCTGCAATTTTCCAGGCCGATTCTTTCAGATCATCTCCTGCAAGATCAGGATATTCATCACGGAATCCCAGGATCGCTGAAGGCTCAATGCCAACCAGCGGCATTTCTTCATTGATTATCCCTGAAAAGAGCAGAATGTTCCGCCTGATAATCTTCCTGGCTTTTCTTATAAGTCCCTTCGAGAGATATGTTCTTGCACTCTCCCCATGATTAACTGTCGTAACATTATAACCCAGGGATGTAAGAAGCCTGACTGCTGAGATTCCTGTTAGTGTATCATTGTAGTTTGTAAATTCATCAATAAACAAACAGATTTTACCTGCAGGCTCTTTCGGATTTAATGATTCCAGATTCTTCCTGATCCATCTCCTCATAGTAATCCTGTATAATGACGGTATTGACCGGGCAGAAGCAATATTGACAGCTTTCTTGACCAATCCGGATATCAGTTTGTTTTTTACGAAGAAATTAAAGATCAGCGGCGAAACAGATCCTAATTTATTAATGGCTGTGATATGTGCTATTAGTCTGGTTCTTAAAGATATACCATGTTTATCGTACCAGTGCTGAAGGAATTCGGCTTTCAGCTTTGCGATATCAACTTCAGAGGGGCATTCTGATTTACATCCCTTGCAGGAGAGGCAGAGGTCAAGAATGTCATAAATTTCCTTATGATCCCAGGGATTATCCTTATCAGCTGACATGAATTCCCTGAGTATGTTTGCCCTGGCTCTCGTACAATTTTGTTCCTCCCCGGTAACCATGAAGGAGGGACACATTGTTCCTCCAATAATGCTTGTTTTACGGCAATCGCCCGATCCGTTGCATTTTTCGGCAGCCCTTATTATACCGTCTGTTGATGAGAAATCGAATATTGTTTCTATTTCAGGGGTCTCTTTACCCGGCACATATCTCAGGAAGGTGTTCATCCGAGGAGTGTCGGTGATCTTTCCCGGATTCAGTATACTCTGCGGATCCCAGGTTTTTTTTACTTCTTTAAGGAGATTATAATTGTGTTCGCCTATAATCAACGGAATTAATTCACCCCTGAGTCTGCCGTCACCATGTTCGCCGCTCATTGATCCCCTGTATTTCTTTACAAGTTTGGCTGTCTCAATGCCCAGTGTTCGGAAAAGCTCTGCATCTGCCGGATCCTTAAGATTAAGAACGGGTCTTATATGAAGTTCTCCGGTACCTATATGGGCATGATATACTGACTCTTTTCCATAAACTGACAGCATCTTTTCAAAATCAGCTATATATTCCGGCATCTGCTCAACATTGATAGCAGTATCCTCAATAAGAGATACGGGTTTGGAATCACCTTTCATGTTAGCCAGCACCCCCAGGCCTGCCTTGCGCAGATCCCATACTTTTGTAATATCCTTGCCAGTTATAACAGGAAATGCATACCCGTATCCAGCTGATTTTAACTCATTTGTCATCGAAGTTATGACATTTTCAATCTCTTCCCATGTCTCCCTGACAAATTCCACAATCACAATGGCAGCTGGTTTTCCTTCAAGGAAAAACCTGTTTCTTTTCTGACCGGCATGATTTTCCGTAAGCTCCAGTATCTTATCATCCATCATCTCAACGGCAGCCGGATTGTGCTTTAGCGCTATCAGATTAGCTAAAAATGCATCGTTTCTTCTATCAAGGTGAACACATACAAGGGCTTTATTCGATGGAGGCAGCTTAACAAGGTTCAGCTTTATTTCAGTAATGACTGCGAGAGTTCCTTCAGAACCTGCCAGGAGCTTGCAGAAATTGAACGGTGTTTCAGATTTCTCATTAAATATACAACTGGAAAGTAATAGGTCCAGGGCATAACCTGTATTTCTACGCGGTATACCCGGATCGGGATAATCCTCAAGTATATTTTTCCTGTTTGCCGGATCATCAAGCATTTCCCTCGTTTTGCGGTAAATCTCTCCTTCAAGATTCTGTAAACGGGATCTGGAGTTAAAGGTCTTTCTGTCAACAGGTCCGAATAATGCTTCACTTCCATCGCTAAGGATGGTTTTCAGTTCAATGGTATGATCCCGGGTTGATCCGTAAATAATAGAATGGGATCCACATGCATTATTTCCTACCATTCCTGCCAGGTTGCACCTGTTCGAGGTCGATGTCTCCGGACCGAAGAAGAGGCCCCTCTTTTTAAGTTCAAGGTTCAGCTCATCAAGCACTACCCCTGGTTCCACCCTTGCCCACATCTCCTCCTCGTTTATCTCGATGGTTCTTTTCATGTACCTCGAAATATCGACAATAATACCGGAACTGACCACCTGACCTGCCAGGGATGTCCCTGCCGCCCTCATGGTGATACCAATTCTTTCCTTTGAGGCGAATTCAATAATCTTTTTAAGATCAGATACACTCTTTGGCCATATAACAGCCAGGGGCATCTCTTTATAAACAGATGCATCGGTTGCATATATAACCTGGGTTATCCTGTCATATTTAAGATCACCTTCAAGGTCGTCTGCGAGAGAATCCAGACGTGAGTACATTGCTTCAGTATTCATGTTTCAGTTTTGCGCCGCTAATTTAAAAAAAAACAATACACTGAGAATAATCATGTTTTCCATAATTGCGTATTCGGACTTTTTTTTCGTACATTTAAAACAAAATATTCGGACAATTTACAATCTTGATATACAATGGAATTGTTAGATAGTATCAAGCAGAATGCAAGGAAATACTATAAAAGGATCGTACTGCCTGAAGGATACGAGGAGCGGACTATAAAAGCTGCAGATATTGCTGTTGCAGAGGGACTAGCTCAAATCATTCTGTTGGGTGATCCTGCTCAGATAGAAACGCATGCATTAAGGCTGGGTCTGAAAAATATCGGAAAAACAACGATAGTTGACCCCATGTTGCATGTTAAAAAAGAACAGTACATCGACCTTATGGTTGAGCTGAGGAAAAGCAAAGGACTGACAAGGGAAGAAGCATCAGTGCTGATAGAAGATCCCCTCTATCTTGGTGTTCTGATGATCAAGAGCGGTGATGCTGATGGCGAGGTATCCGGTGCTGACCATGCAACAGGAGATGTTCTCCGTCCTGCATTGCAGTATGTAAAAACAGCTCCCGGCATTTCCGTTGTATCAGGTGCATTTATTATGATACTGCCCGATAAGAGCTTCGGAGAGAATGGAGTTCTCATTTTTGCCGACGGGGCTGTTCATCCGGATCCAACCGATAAAGAACTGGCTGAGATCGCTGTAGAATCAGCCCATACTGCAAAGGTTCTTGCCGGACTTGAGCCGAAGGTGGCTATCCTCAGCTTCTCCACAAAAGGTAGTGCAAAGCATGAGATGGTTGACAAGGTGATAAATGCCACACAGATTGCTCAACAGATGGCTCCTGAATTCATGATTGACGGTGAGCTGCAGGGCGATGCAGCACTTGTTGAAGCAATAGGGCAGAAAAAAGCCCCGGGAAGTAAAATTGCAGGAAGAGCCAATGTGCTTATCTTCCCCGACCTGAACTGCGGCAATATAGCCTATAAGCTTGTTCAACGCCTGGCTCATGCAGAGGCCATAGGACCTATATTGCAGGGAATGGCAGCACCGATCAATGACCTCTCACGAGGCTGCTCGGTAAACGATATCGTAAGCATGATCGCAATAACTGCAAACCAGGCTGCAGGAGTAAAATAGAAACATACACATTAGAAAATATATTATACAAAATGATTATACTGGTTTTAAACTGTGGAAGTTCATCAATCAAATACCAGCTGTTCAATATGTCCGATGGCTGTGAAATGAAAGCAAAAGGACTTCTGGAACGCATAGGGTTGAATGAGAGTATTTTAACTCACACGCCGACAGGAGGGGAACAATATAAGGTGATTACCGACATTCCCGATCATACAACGGGTATCAACATGGTAATGGAGGTCCTGTGTGATCCCAAATACGGAGTTATAAGGGATGTTAACGAAATAAATGCCGTGGGTCACAGGGTTGTTAACGGCGGAGAAAGTTATAAGGAGAGTGTCCTGATTGATAACGATGTTAAGAAAAATATTGAAGCATGTATCGAGCTGGCACCACTTCATAACCCGGCAAATCTTAAAGGAATATTATCGGTGGAGAAGCTTATCCCGGGAATTCCGCAGGTTGCCGTTTTCGATACATCATTTCACCAGACAATGCCCGATTATGCTTATATGTACGCTATTCCTTATGAATATTATGAGAAATACAGGATACGTAAGTATGGCTACCATGGAACGAGTCATAAATTTGTCGCATACAAAGCTGCAAAGATACTGGGCAAAGACATAAAAGAGCTTAAGATCATTACATGCCACCTTGGTAATGGTGCATCAATAACTGCCGTGCAGAATGGCATTTCAGTCGATACATCAATGGGTTTCACCCCAGTTGACGGACTGATAATGGGAACACGTACAGGAGAGATAGATCCCGGAGTGCTTGTCTATATTGCTGATAAAGAGCATCTTAGTCTTGCGGGTGTAAATAATATGATTAATAAAAAGAGCGGTGTTTTCGGTATTTCCCAGATATCTTCGGATATGCGTGACCTTGAAACTGCTGCTGAAGCCGGCAATAAGAAAGCAATACTTGCCCTGAAAATGTATGCATACAAGGCAAAGAAATTCATTGGTTCATATTGTGCAACCATGAACGGAGCGGATCTCCTGGTCTTTACCGGCGGTATAGGGGAAAACGATTTCAGTATGAGAAGGATGATCTGTTCTGAAATGGAAAGCCTTGGGATCATTTTCGATGATGAAGCAAATAACGGATCCAGGGGTGATGATCTTATTATTTCAAAACCTGAATCAAAAGTTACGGTAATGTCTGTAACTACAGATGAGGAATTTGTTATAGCATCCGATACCAGATTAATTGTTGAACAACTTACATCTTAAAAATAAAACAAATAATATATGGTATTAAAGACCCTTGCAGACCTTAAAAACATAGTGGCCGGCGGACCAAAGAAGAAGCTGGTCCTTGCCACAGCTCAGGATCAGCATTCCCTTAGCGCTGTAGTAAGAGCATGGAAAGACAACGTTATAGAACCCATCCTTATTGGAGATAAAGAGAGTATCCAGAATATATGCGCAACTAATAACTATGATATTACAGGACTCAGGATCATCCATGAGCCCGGTGTTGAAATGGCAGTCGAAATGGCAGTAAAAATGGTGAATAATAATGAGGGAGATATCCTGATGAAAGGGAAGGTTGGAACCTCTACTTTACTCAAATGTGTCCTGAATAAAGAATGGGGACTGCGCACCGGAAATCTTCTTTCACATATTGCACTTTTTGAGGTTGAGACATATCACAAGGTTATAGCAGTAACTGATGTGGCAATGAATATTGCACCTAATCTGAGAGACAAGATCGCCATAATAAACAATTCGGTGAACTGTCTTATCAGGCTGGGTTACACTATGCCAAAAGTAGCAGTTCTCGGAGCCGTGGAGATGGTGAACGAAAATATGGAAGCCACGCTTGACGCCGCACTTCTCTCAAAGATGAATCAGCGTGACCAGATAAAGAATTGCATTATTGACGGCCCTCTTGCATTCGATAATGCAGTGAGCCTTGAAAGCGCCAGGCGTAAAGGGATAAGAAGTGAGATTGCCGGCGACACCGACCTGCTTCTGATGCCCGATATTGAAGTTGGCAATGTTTTGTACAAATCTCTCGTTTTCTTCGCCAAAGCAAAAGTTGCATCAGTGATCCTTGGTGCCAGGGTCCCGATAGTCCTGACCTCCAGATCAGATTCGGAACAGGCAAAATACGACAGTATTCTTTTGTCTGCAGCTGCCTGCAAATAATTTCAATATGATCAGCTCTCTTGATCAAATGGTCGAAAAGGTGCTGAGTCTTAAGAAGATGCACATTATTGCCGTTGCCTGGGCTCAGGATATTAATACTGTAGGAGCCATAAGAAGGGCAGTCGATGATGGTTTTGCCCGGGCAATAATGATAGGGAAAGCGGGTGCGATAATTAATGTCTGCAGTAAAAAAGGTATTGACCACACAAAATTTAAGATCATTGATATTGATGATGACGCAGAAGCAGCAGCGGAGGCTGTAAGACTTGCAAAAAGTGGTGAAGCAGATATTGTGATGAAGGGCCTGGTAGGTACCGATAAATTTCTGAAGGCGGTGATGGAAAAGAAATCGGGACTCATGATCCCGGGCGCCGTTCTGAGCTATGTCTGCGCTGTCGAGATTTCTTCATATCATAAGCTTCTGTTCATTACCGACCCTGCAGTCATACCTTTTCCTGATCTTGATCAGAAAGTGGCAATGGCAAATTATGCTGTTGAAATAGCCTCAAAATTCGGTATTGAAAAACCCAGGATAGCTCTCATCGGAGCCTCGGAAAAACCAAGCCGCCATTTCCAATATTCAGTCGATTATCCTGAGATGTGCAGAATGGCTGAAAAGGGAATTATTAAAGAATGCATCATGGACGGTCCACTCGATCTCTTTCTTGCATGCGATAGGGGAAGTGTTGAAATTAAAGGAGTTAACACACCTATTGGAGGCGATGCCGATATTCTTCTGTTCCCTTCTCTCGAATCATGCAATCCTTTCTATAAGAGCCTTATGCTTTTTGCGAAGGGAGAATTGGCAGGCCTTATAAGAGGTACGGAAAAACCTGTTATAGTTATGTCCCGCAGCGAAAGCGAGAAATCGAAGTATTATTGTATTGCCCTGGCATGCATGATGACATAAATTCAATCAGAAAAACGGTAAAATCATTGTAAGCATATGATAAAAAGACTGATACTTGTAATAAATCCTGGTTCAACATCAACAAAATTTGCCCTGTTCGAGGAGGAGCAGATGCTCTTTGAGAAAACCCTTGCTCACAGCCATTCTGATATCGCAGACTATAAGAATATCACCGACCAGTTCGAATTCCGTAAGAACCTTATTATGCAGGAGCTGAGTGATAGGAATTGTGACCCTGGACGAATAGCTGTTGTAGTTGGCAGGGGAGGGCTTGTAAAACCAATTGAGTCAGGTATATATGAAGTAAATGAGAAGATGATCGCCGACCTTAAGTCCGGACTTCTCGGTCAGCATGCAAGTAACCTTGGAGGAATAATTGCACATGATATAGCTGTAACACTGCCGGAAGCAAAGGCATATATTGTTGACCCTGTGGTCGTTGATGAGCTACAGCCGGTAGCAAGGATATCAGGGCATCCGGCTATTGAGAGAATATCAATATTTCATGCACTTAACCAGAAGGCTGTAGCAAGGACTTATGCGGCGACTGCGGGTAAGAACTACGAGTATTTGAACCTGATAATTGCTCATATGGGAGGAGGAATAAGTGTAGGGGCTCATAAAAAGGGCAGGGTTGTTGATGTCAATAATGCTCTGCACGGTGATGGTCCTTTTTCTCCCGATCGCTCCGGTACTCTTCCTGCAGGACAATTGGCCGACCTGTGCTTCAGCGGGAAATACACTCATACCGAAATAAAATCGATGATAACAGGTAAAGGTGGTATGGTGGCCTACCTGGGTACAAACAGTTTCAAAGATGTTTGTAAGATGGCCGGGGAGGGTGACAGGAAGGCGATCCTGATAAGGGATGCAGCTGCATATCAGGTAGCAAAGGAGACAGGAGCTATGGCTGCCGTCCTTGAAGGCAAAGTTGATGCGATAATACTTACAGGAGGACTGGCATATAACGCAGCATTTGTAAATCTCATTAAATCGATGGTTCAGTTCATAGCAAAAGTAGTGATATATCCCGGTGAGGATGAGATCAGATCGCTGGCTTTCAATGGATTACTGGCTTTGAACAGGAAAATTGTTATTAAGACCTATATGTAGGGTACATGTAAGAATCATGGATCACTGAACGCCACAGGTATAACCTTCCCGTTAAAATATTTATTACCGTTCAAGGCGAAATCAGCAATGAATTTGGCCATTTCCTTTGCATTTACCGGGGCTTTGAGACCCGGGAAGGCTTCTTCAAACATCTCTGTTTGCACCGATCCGAGAGCCAGGCAATTAACAGCAATACCTGCTTCCCTGAATTCTCCGGCAAGACATTCCGAGAGGCATGAAAGAGCCGCTTTTGAGGCACTGTAATATGACATTCCCCTGTATTTTGAGCTCCCCTGGTAACCTCCCATACTTGAGATATTTACTATATGAGAACCTCTCTTCATCATCGGCTGAAGTAGATGTATAACTGAAGCGGGACCAAAGAAATTGGTCTCCATCAGCTTCCTGGCCTCTTTTTTGTCGAAATTCATGAAATCACTGTGAATCAGGCAGCCTGCATTGTTTACCAGAATATCAACATCCTTGAAATATCCGGTTACTGCGTCAATGAACGATTTCTCATGATCATCGAACAGAGCTATATCAGTTGTATGAGCGAAAATATTCGCATGGGTGGCTCCTGCAGCGAGTTCTTTTAGTGCAGCACTGTTTCTTCCTGTCACAAAGACCCTGTTGTTCTTTTCTTTTGCCAGCAGAAGGGCTATCTCCTTCCCGATGCCTCTTGTTCCTCCGTTAACAATGATGTTCATTTCAGTACGGGTATATTAAAAGGTTAGTTTTTTTCGTTTATTTGTAATTGCTACTTCAAAGTTACAAAAATGTAGATATGACCATCATTCATAACAGGAAGGATTTCAAGAGAATATGTTTTGCAGGATTGATAGCTTTGAGCCTGGCACTTATTGGGCTTCAGGAGACATCGGCCCAGAGGAGCAGGAGCGAGGTCCCGCCACTTAGAGAGAGGCTCTTTTTTGGAGGAAGTATCGGATTGCAGTTTGGAACCATAACGAATATTGAAGTCTCCCCGATAGTAGGTCTGTGGGTATTGCCCAGGCTCGCAGTGGCTGCCGGACCTGATTACAGGTTCTATAAAGATCCTGTGGGACAAACGAATATTTACGGAGGAAGAGGATATACGCAAATTGTTTTGATCAAGGATATAAATTCAATAATACCGATCGGTCTTAATATGGGTCTGTTCCTGCATGCAGAAGATGAGTTTCTGAGTCTCGAGTCTGCCTTCTGGAAGAATCCGCCATATACATCAGACAGGTTTTCTGTCAATACTCTTCTGGCAGGAGGAGGAATAAGCCAGCCCCTTGGCAGGAGAGGAGCTATTAACATGATGGTGTTGTGGATGTTAAATGACTCAGGATATAATATTTATGGCAATCCGGAGGTCAGGGTGAGCTTCACTTTCTAAACTAGATTACATTTATAAAATTCATTTATCCTTTTCTATCGCCGGGTATTTATTTTTCTCTGTGGTAATCAATTGTGCGGTTGAGAAAGCCGCTATATATTTAGCTTTTCCCCTTCCGATTTTGCAACAATGACTGCACAGCAGGAGTCTCCATATACATTTATTGCCGTTCTGAACATGTCAAGAATACGGTCGACGGCAAGGATCAGGCCTATGCCCTCAAGAGGAAGGCCGACAGCATTCAGAACAACAGCCATCATTACAAGGCCGGCCATAGGAATACCTGCAGCCCCTATTGCAGCAAGAAGTGCGGTAAAGATCATTACCAGCTGTTGTCCTATAGTGAGATCGACCCCGTATGCCTGGGCGATAAACATTACAGCTACACATTCATACAATGCCGTGCCGTTCATATTTATGGTAGCGCCCAGCGGCAGGGTAAAGCTTGCTATTTTGTTGGAAACGCCGTCTTTCTCTTCCACAGCTTCCATGGTGAGAGGAAGCGTTGCGTTCGATGATGAGGTTGAAAAGGCAGTAAGCAACGGAGTTGCCATATTTTTGAAGTGTTTCAGCGGATTAGCCTTTCCCAGAATTCTTACCGATAAAGGAAGGGTTACAAAGGCATGAACCAGTAATCCAAGCATCACAGCGATGAAATAGATGCCCAGGCGGCTTATTACCTCGCTGATATCGTTTCCCATTTCCACCTGCTGTGCAATTATCTTTGCGGTGATGCTGAAAATACCGATCGGAGTGAATTTTATAACAAAAAAGGTTAATTTCATTATAACCTCAAGGGCAGAATTGATGAAATAAATAAGTATTTGGCTGGATTTCTTACTGACCCTGGTTATAAAGTATCCGAAAAGTATGGCAAAGAATATGATCGAAAGCATTTGTCCCTGGACCATTGCCTCGAAAATATTAGTGGGGACTATCTTAATGAGTGTCCTGCCGAAGTTGTCTGTGGCTGCAGCTATCTCTTCCACGGGAGCCTGGAATCCGAGTTCTGCACCTACTCCAGGCTTCAGGATCGAAACAAAAACAAATCCGGTCACAATGGCAGCTAAAGTTGTAAAAATATAATAACCAAGCGTTTTAAAGCCAAGTCTGCCAAGGCTGCCGCTGCTGCCGACACTTGCAACACCTGTGGTTATGGAGCAGAGGATCAACGGGATTATTATCATGTTAAGACCTCTGAGGAATACTTCTCCCATCCAGTTGGTATAGGAGGTGGCCGAGGGGAAATAAAAACCAAAAAAACCTCCGGCAACCAGCATTATAAGGATCTGGTAATGCAGAGCAACCGAATATTTTTTCCTCACCATTGCAGATTCAATTATTTTCTAAAGAAAAATAAACTATGTGATAATTCCTCTCAAACCTATGATTATTTTCAATTTCAAAAATTCTGTGAAAATTGAATATTTCAATGAGAGTAGGGGATGATGAGTGAAAATTAAATTCTGACGGGCTTAATGCACAAATATATTTTACACTTGTCAAAAAAAGGAATAATGGACGTGGTTTACATTTGTAAATAGGCATAAATAACATAATTATTACATATGTAATCAATAAATGATACATATTGATGTTACAAATGTAATTTTATTTTCATGTTAAATCTCGATCTATTAATATACTATAAATCAATATGATAATACATATTATTTGGTACTAAGCTATAAGGAATAACAATCCGGATTGAAGTTATTAGTCTGGAAATATTAGATATATCCCATAATATATTGTATACCACAATATAATAAATCTAAACTCTAGTATTACATTATATATATATGTTTTTAAAGCACTGAGTAACAATTCATTAATATTTGATATTATATCATTGCCTTAAGTAATAGAGTCAAAGAATACAAATGTAACGTTAGTAAGTTACACATGTAATTGGATAAAGAATTACATTTGTAATAACATGTTATTTCAATGAAACCCGCATGTATTTACATACAAAACCGAACTTGCGAGCTTAGCGAAGCTAAACACCATATTATAATAATAAGCTGCATGTGGGTTCCATCATACTATTAAAATTAATTTATTATATGATGAAAGAACGATTAATAGAATTTTTAAGAGCAGAAAATAAAACTTCTGCACAATTAGCGGAAGAAATAGGTGTTCAGCCATCAGGCATCTCCCATATACTATCGGGAAGAAATAAGCCAAGCTTAGATTTTGTATTGAAAATGCTTGAAAAATACCCTTGTCTGTCAACTGAATGGTTTCTGTTCGGCAAGGGCAACATGTATAAAGATGAATCAATGCAGAAATTGTTCGAAGATTCGATAGATAGCGAAGAAAGCACAGATAGAGTTGTAAATCAGCCTGTTGAAGAATCAGGAATAAAGACGGTTGATAGTAATTCCAGAAATTCTGGAAGTTATGAAGATAGCAGTAAACAAAAAGTCGAAAAAATTGTATGGTTCTATGCGGATAGCAGTTTCCGTGAATACAAATCGGGAAAAGACTGATCTATAGGCGAAGAGGTATATGTTTGAAAGATTCAGAGGTGTACATATCTCTGATACAGATGAATTATAGCTCTATAATTTTATGATATTCGCTAATAAAATTATCTTTACGGTAAACAACAGGAGATGGGTAAACGCATCGAATTCCTCAAAATAATTAATAATCAAAAACTTAATAAGGACTCCTTTATTCTTGAACTGTTGGGGAAGGAAAAGCTGCCTGAGATGAAACCCGGCCAGTTTGCCGAGATAAGAGTGGAAGGGAGTCCGGAGACCTTTTTACGCCGGCCCTTCTCTATACATGATGTAAATTATGGAGAGAATACGCTGAAATTCCTTATTCAGATAGCCGGAAAAGGTACAGAAGCTCTTTCAAAGCTTGAGATAGGAGATATGCTTAACATCATCTATCCCCTGGGAAACTCATTCAGCCTGCCTGAAAGAAACCAGAGGATACTCCTTGCAGGAGGCGGCTGCGGGGTAGCCCCATTGTTATTTATGGGTAAATACCTTAACGAAAATGGTCATAATCCTGACATATTGCTGGGTTTCCGGAACAGTGAACGTATTATTGAATATGATGATTATATGAAGGTGGGAAGAGTGTTTCTGACCACCGAGGATGGATCACGTGGAGAAAAGGGTTTTGTCAGCGAACATACGGTGCTCTCGGAGCAGGGTTATGACAAAGTCTATTGTTGCGGTCCTGAGGCTATGATGAAGGCAGTAGGGGAGTATTGCAGACAAAATGACATTGACTGCGAAGTCTCATTGGAAACACTTATGGGGTGCGGCTTTGGAGCCTGCCTTTGCTGTATCGTTTCTACAGTTGATGGCAACCTCTGTACTTGTTCTGATGGGCCGATTTTCAATATTAAAGATCTTATATGGTAAAACTTGGCTTCAATATAGGAGATCTTCACTTCAATAACCCGGTTATGACAGCCTCGGGTACATTTGGTTATGGATCTGAGTTTGAAGATTTTCTGGATATTTCAAAGCTGGGAGGTATAATTGTGAAGGGCACAACCCTTGAGCCAAGAGAAGGGAATGCTGCTCCGAGAATGGCAGAGACCCATTCCGGGATGCTTAATTCTGTAGGCCTGCAGAACAGGGGAATTGATTTTTTTGAAAAACACATTTATCCACGCATTTCGAAATACAAAACGAATGTAATAGTAAATATCAATGGGAGTTATATTAAAGACTATGTAGCTCTTGCTGAAAGGATTAACTCTCTTAACAAAATACCTGCAATTGAGCTCAATATCTCATGTCCGAATGTAAAAATGGGAGGGATGGCATTTGGAACAGATCCCGGTTCAACACGCAGGGTGACAAAGGCTGTCAGAGCTGTTTATTCAAAGAAGCTTATCGTAAAGCTCTCTCCGAATGTCACAGATATTGTTGAATTTGCGCGTATTGCGGAGGAGGAGGGCGCCGACTCTGTTTCCCTTATCAACACACTGCTGGGAATGGCAGTCGATATCAATGAAATGAAACCATTCCTCTCAACTGTCACTGGCGGACTCTCAGGGCCTGCACTTAAGCCGGTTGCTCTCAGGATGGTCTGGCAGGTTGCCAGGACAGTCAAGATCCCTGTTATTGGGATAGGAGGGATAATGAATGCGGATGATGCAATTGAATTTTTTCTTGCCGGAGCCTCAGCCATACAGGTGGGGACAGCCTCTTTTATTGATCCGCAAGCCTCAATAAAAATTCTTGAAGGAATTACTCAATACCTTGAAAGAAAGGGTTTTTCTGATATTAGTGAAATTGTAGGATACATAAATAAATAATCTAAAGTTTATGTGGAGGGGAATTGCTTCGCTTCGCTCACAATGACAGGGTTAATCAGGGGAGAGTGTCATTCCTCATTCCCTTACTCCTGAATATTATTTTTTTACTCATCACGCATTATTTTGTTATTCCGGATAATTTTCGTTATCTTTTGATTGATTTAATAAGCTCAGGCTTTAAAATGTATCATTCTATTAATCAATCAATTTTATAATGGCAGATAGTTTACAGATCGATGATCTCGACAGGAAAATTCTGGATATCATTACAAAAAATGCCAGGATACCATACCTGGAGGTGGCCAGGGAATGCAGTGTGTCAGGAGCAGCAATACACCAGCGGGTACAACGGCTCATTCGTATAGGTGTCATACGGGGATCGGAATTCAAGGTCGACCCGGTAAAGGTTGGTTTTAAAACATGCGCTTATATAGGAATCTTCCTTGAACATCCGGGACATTTCCATGAGGTAGTAAAAAAATTCCAGGATGTGCCGGAAATAATTGAATGTCACTATACCACAGGTAACTATTCTCTCTTTATAAAAGTCTATGCAAGGGACAATGAACATCTGAAAAACATACTGAGCGATAAGATCCAGAATATTCCGGGCATACTCCGGACCGAAACACTCATTTCTCTTGAAGAATCAATCAACAGACAGATACCTGTACTATCAAAATAAGTATCTGGTGATCTTTAGTTACTCTGATTCATTCTGAAGATCATAGTATTTTATCATTTGTTACGAATTATACTAACAGGGACATTGCCAGGCTGAGCCCTGCCTGCCATTCATCAAGCTGGAATTATAACCTTGAGTCGAACCATAAGAGCAGGCGTCTCAGTAGTGTTTTTCAGAGTGGCGGTAAACAGATCCTTCCGGTTTTCTATAGTGATAACTATGTTTCACCGATGCCGGGTGAGGGGAAAGTTATTACCATGAAGCTCTGCGACAGGGATACAGGTGGGGAGACACCCGGTATTGAAATATCAGTATTTAATTTGGTTGATTAAATATTATTTTACTTTATAGTTATAAAGAGGAAGAACGGAGTTGCATTGTTATTATTGGTGCAGCTCCGTTTTGGTTTATATTATTGTTGTGGAATCCCCGCGAATGGGGGATTAGCTTTCCGGGATACTCATTAAGAATTGTATTCACTTATTACTATTAATGAAACCGCTACCCGTCTTATTGATTATAGACAATTAACATCTACTCAGTCCCGAGGGACAACCTGTTTGAAGAAACATTTGTGTGGTTCAATGCAGAACATTGTTTAACATGGTTTTAGTGAATTTCTTTTCCCGGCAGTATAAAAAATAAAATTTTATTCAGTACTTTTATTTTGGCTGCCCGGTAACCATCTTCTTGAAAAAATGCAAAGTTAACACGAAGGCCGTATTTCATAGGACTGACATTAATAATTTTGTTACATCATATCTAATATTTAAAATCTTACAAAATGAAAATCTTAAACAAACTAAGCATTGGAGTAATGGTGTTTTTGTCAGGCAACATTACTTTGGAATCGCAGCAAATAATGCGTTTTCCTGATATCTCCGACAATTCAGTTGTGTTTACTTCCGGAGAGGATATCTGGACAGCACCTCTGGAAGGTGGTGATGCGGTGCGTCTTACTATTCACGACGGACAGGAACGATTTCCAAAGTTCTCACCTGATGGCAGCATGATCGCGTTCACCGGCGAATATGACGGGAATACTGATGTATATGTCATGAACAGCAAAGGAGGGGATATAACACGTGTGACATATCATCCGGGTATTGATGAAGTTGTGGGATGGCATCCTGTTAAGAACAAAATATTATTCAACTCTGGAAGGAATAGTACCACCCGTTACTCTAAACTTTTTCTCATCTCCCCTGATGGTAGCGGCCTCGAAGAACTGATCCTTTATGATGCTGTGCGCGGCAGCTTTTCACCTGACGGTAAAATGATCGCTTATAATAAAGTGGCAAGAGAACACCGTACATGGAAAAGATACACT
Organism: uncultured Rikenellaceae bacterium; assembly: GCA_964535035.1. Classification (GTDB taxonomy): domain Bacteria; phylum Bacteroidota; class Bacteroidia; order Bacteroidales; family VadinHA17; genus LD21. The sequence goes on along the minus strand of CAZHRV010000085.1, from coordinate 15,245 downwards.
GGAGGACTGGCCCAGGAGATCTATATCTATAATTTTGAAACTGACGAAGAGGAAAACATCACTAATTTCAGGGGTACAGACAGAATGCCCATGTGGCTCGGCAATTCTGTTTATTTCGTTTCCGACCGTGACAGAAATCTTAATATCTATACATATGATACAAAAAGCAAAGAGACAAGTCAGCTGACAGATCATGATGACTTTGATATCCTCAGAGCTTCGGCTCATAAAGATAAAATTGTCTATGAGAAGGGTGGGGGGATCTGGTTGCTTGACCTTAACACCGGAATAAGCAGCGAAATAAAAATAAACATGAATCCTGATGCCCCCGAGACACGCCCTTACATTAAGGATCTTGCCAGGGATATTCAGGATTTCAATATTTCACCTTCAGGCGTACGGGCACTCATTGTAGCAAGAGGTGAAGTCTTTTCTGTTCCGAAAAACAGCGGGATCACTCAAAACATAAGTAATAACTGCAGTGCACGGGATAAAGATGCAGCATGGTCGAACGATGGTAAGAAAACTGCCTGGTTATCAGACAAAAGCGGGGAATATGAGATCTATATTCAGAATGCTGACGGAACAGGAGAGGCTGTTAAAATGACAAGTCATAAAGATGGCTACCGTCATACCCTCCGCTGGTCGCCCGATGATAGAAAAATTGCCTACGCTGATCAGACCCTGCGCTGCTATATTCTGGATGTTGCCAGTAAACAGATTACTGAAGTGGATCAGGCAAAATATGAGAATGTAGACGAATCGCTCCACCATAAAGGGATTTATGATTTTAACTGGTCGCCTGACAGTAAGTACCTTGCATACTCAAAAATGAGCAAGGATCTTGTGTACCAGGTATATATCTATTCTTTGGAGGATAAAAAAGTCTATCCGGTAAGTGATGGCCTGTTTTATGATTTCAATCCTGTATTTACAAAAGACGGGGAACATCTGCTTTTTGTGTCGGACAGGAGGTTCAATCCGACTTTCTGCGATATAGAGTGGGAGATGGTCTATAAGGATGTAGCAGGTATATATGCTTTGACACTTAAAAAAGAAGGGGAATCAATTCTTCCTTTCAAAAATGACATTGAAACCGCCCTAAACAAATCAGATAAGCAGGTAACACCATTTCGTATTGATTTTGAGGGTCTTGCAGGACGTATTGAGGCATTGCCCCTTCCTGCAGGAAATTATAGGGATATGGCTGTGAATAAATCCTGTTTATTTTACCTGAACAGCGAGGATGGCGATTATAACAGAATGGATTACAGGGAGCTGGGCCCAAGAACACTCTACAGTTATTCTTTTGAAGAGCAGAAAGTAAAAACAGTGATTGAAAATATCAATGGCTTTAAAATTTCTGCAGATGGTTCAAATATCATTTATATTAAGGACAACAAACCTGGAATTATTACTTCGGATTCGGAAAAGAGCGAAGGCAGCAATCTTGACATATCTGGTCTGAAAATGAAAATCGATCCGGTTCAGGAATGGAAAGCTCTTTTCAATGAGGCCTGGCGGATGGAACGTGATTTCTATTACGAACCCGGTATGCATGGAATTGACTGGATTGCCATGAAAGAGAAATATGGAAAACTGATTAACAGGGCTACCTGCCGGCAGGATGTCCAGTTTATTTTAGGCGAATTGATTGGCGAACTAAATACCTCACACACATATGTTTATGGTGGATCAGGGCAACGTAATGCCAATCAGGTCAATATCGGGATGCTCGGTGTTGACTGGGAGACTGACAAAGCCAGCAATTTGTTTCGCTTCAAAAAGATCTACAGGATTCCTGATTGGTCACGCGAGACATATCCGCCACTGGGAAAACCGGGTTTAATTATTGATGAAGGTGATTATCTCTTATCTGTAAATGGCAAAAAAGTAACAGCAGATAGAAGCATCTACAGCTATTTTGTTGATCTGGCAGAAAAACAGGTAAAATTAGTGGTGAATGATAAACCTCTGGATGCAGGAGCCCGGGAAGTAATAGTCAATCCCTTAAGAAGTGAAACACGGCTCAGGTACAATGACTGGCTTGAAAGTAACCGCATTGCAGTGGATGAAGCCTCTAAGGGTCAGATTGGATACATTTACATGCCTGATACATATGAGGGATCAGCAATAGATTTTCCAAAGTATTTCTATTCCCAGACAAAGAAAAAAGGTTTAATTATTGACGGCAGGTTTAATGGTGGGGGGCTCGATCCGGAAATCTTTTTCCAGCGTCTGCTCAAGAAACCTCACGGATACTGGACACGCCGTTATTCAGCAGATCAGACCATCCCCTTTCTGGCAGTTACGGCTCATATGACGTGCCTGACCAACCGTTATGCAGGTTCCGGTGGCGATGAACTGCCTTATGAGTTCAAATGGAACAAGATGGGCCCTGTTATTGGGACCCGTACATGGGGAGGACTGGTAGGAGTATCAATGTTCATGGAGCTCCTGGATGGCAGCGGATTAACAGCTCCCGATTACAGGATTTACAATGAAAACGGCAACTGGGTGGTTGAAAATGCGGGTGTTGAACCGGATATTGTTATTGAACAGAACTCACTGGAACTGTCAAAGGGAATAGATACTCAGCTAATGAAAGCAGTAGAAGTATTGATGGAAAAGATCAGGGAAGAGCCAATAACAATGCCGGAACATGAGACATTTGGGGTAAACAACAAATAGAATCCTTTTGATCACATGAATGGCCTGCCAGGGGGGCTGCCTTTGTGATCCAGCTGGGTCTCGAACCCAGGACCCCATCCTTAAAAGGGATGTGCTCTACCAACTGAGCTACTGAATCATTGTTCATTTTTTGCGAGTGCAAAGGTAGGATAAAATTAAATTATTACAAGCCATATATATTTTTTTCATATTAATGACCTTCTTATTTCATTAAGTTTCTTTTGATACCATGACCAGTAAGCCCGGAAAATTTTTTCGGGCTTTTTGTTATGTTTTGTCCGGTAAAACGTCCTCTTAAAGAACATATTTATTTAACATAATTGAAGTTCGTATGAAAAAAATCATTTTAATACCTGTAATTCTGGCAATAAACATCCTGGGATATGGCCAAAGGTCCGTTGATGCACTTTTCGACAAGTATGCCGGCAGCGATGGCTTTACAACAATAACGATTAGCGGAAACCTGATAAAGTTCCTCAAGGCTCTTGATAACGATAAATGCGATGATGACCCATGTTGGCCGGAAGATATTACGACGGTCAGGCTCCTTGCACAGAATGATGATAGTATGTTCGGCGGAAATTTTTACGATATGGTGGAAAGAGAACTTGACCGCAGGAATTATGAAGAATTTATGAGAGTGAAAAATGCTCATCAGGACATAGTTATGCTGGTAAGAGCGGAGGGGAAAAAATTCAAAGAGTTCCTTATAGTTGCCGACGGCAAGGATAATGCACTGATACAGGTTAAAGGAAATATGACTTACAAAGAGGCAAAGAGATTCTCGGATAGCATGAAAAGGGACAACGGAGTGAATATTGTTATAACCTGTAGGTAATCCGATTGTTTTTATCTTTATCCGGAATTTGTCATAAGTCTCTTACCTGATGACCAGGGATGCATTTAATGTAATAATACACCGGCTGAACCGCAAACTGTTTGCAATAGCTTTCCGGATAGTTAAAAACCGGCAGGAAGCAGAAGATGTTGTTCAGGAGGTCTTTATGAAGATGTGGATAATGAGGAAAAAGCTTGATGATTACAATGATACTGAGGCTCTTGCTGTCACAATGACAAGGAACAGTTGCATTGATCAGCTGAGAAAATGGAAACATATCGACAGTGAAAAGGGAGTGGCAGATATCCGGAATCCCGACCATTCACCATCACCGCATGAACGGCTTGTAAATTCTGAAACTGCCGATATTTTGGCCGGGATTATTGATGAATTACCGCCGGCTACGCGTGATCTTGTTCAGCTAAGGGAGATAAACGGGTTGTCGTATGATGAAATATCGAAGCAGAAAGAAATGAATATTAACAATCTGCGGGTAGTTCTTTCAAGAGCAAGGAAAATGATAAAGGAAAAATATATTAAATATACAAATGAAAAGGGAAGAGCTTAAGAAATTGCTGGAAAAGTACTATGACGGGGATACTTCCGGGGAAGAAGAGGAAAACCTGAAGAACTATTTCTCGGGCGATAATGTTCTGCCGGAGTATAAAGCCGAGATAGAGATCTTCAGCTATTATGCAGGTTCAGAAAGTACACCTGTTCCATCTGTTGATTTCGAGGACAGGATTCTTAAGGGAATTGATGATCTCGAGAAAAAGCAAAGAAGTATCTCCCTGAGAAAGAGATATATTACTGTCTTTAGTGCAGCAGCAGCAATTCTTTTATTGATAGGTTCATACTTTATCTTTTTCAATCAGGAAGTTCAGGAAGACACATTTTCAGATCCGCAGTTAGCATATGCAGAAACAATGAGAATACTGAATGAAGTTTCTGTTAAGCTCAATAAAGGGACAGAGGCGCTTAAACCACTGAGTAAAATGCAGAATGCTATGGAAACAGGTTTGGAATCAATTGACAGGTCAGCTTCGATAATTTCAACCAGCCTGAATCGAAGCAGGCTGTTTGATGAGGGATCAACAAAGAAAAACTGGTAATCAATAAAGTGATAAATAGAAATAATAAATACAATATGACATGAAGAGGCAGTTTTTAATTATCGCAGCTTTGTTTATTTGCCAGGCTATAATTGCCCAGACAAATCCTATAGATGAGCTGTTCAACAGGTACTCGGAGAAGGAGGGATTTACGTATGTTGCCATCTCCGGCAGAATGCTTAACATGATCGGTTCTCTGGATACACAGAATAATCCGGATAACATTATGCTCCGACTTAAATCTATAAGGATACTTACCGAGAATGATTCTTTATCAACAGTAAAGGTAAATTTCTATCAGGAGTTGAGCAGGAGACTTGATCTTTCAGTTTATGAAGAACTGATGGTGGTAAAGGAGGGCAATGATATAACAAAATTTCTCATCCGGCAGAATGGAAATACAATATCTGAACTACTGGTAATTTCGGGAGGTTCGAAAGGTAACTCGCTCATTTCTATACGGGGCGAAATTAACCTGAAAGAACTGTCAGAACTATCAAATACCATTGGCATAGAAGAACTTGAGGAGCTTGAAGGGATTGAAGACAGGAAATAAAAATATCTGAGATATTAATTTGATCCCTGCGATGCAACCTTTCATGTCCTGATTACGTTATCATATTATAGTCAGGTATAAAGATACATTATATGCCTGTTTTCAATTTTTTCTATATTTGTATTGATTTCAAAAATTAAACAAATAGCGACTATGAATAAGCTCTTCACAAAACGTATTGTAACTTTGATGACTTCAGTACTTATTTTCTCATCGGTTACATTTTCTCAATTCGATAAATTTGATTTTTTAAAAAGTTCCACCGCCGACGGCATTAAATTCCTTGAAGCCTATATGACTCCATGGATAAATGCTTTTGGTGCAGGTTTGAACGGAAGCTGGTATAATACGGCAAAACCTCATAAACTTGGGGGTTTTGATATTACCACAGCTCTTAATGTGGGTTTTGTACCTACCACAGCCGAGACATTTGATCTGTCGAGCCTGGGACTCTCTTCAAATATAAGTCCCACTACAGGCACAGCCCCAACCATTGCCGGCCCTGACGAAAGCGGACCGCTAATGTCTTATTCTGTTTCTGCAAGCGGTAATGAATATGAGCTTGCAAGCTTCAGAACACCGCAGGGTGTGGCATGGAGATATATTCCGGTACCAACAGCCCAGATAGGAGTAGGTTTGCCGCTGGGAACAGAAATCAAAGTCAGATTTGTTCCCAGGTTGACTTTCGACAATGATCTCATCCAGGGAGATATCGGGTTATGGGGTATAGGAGTAATGCATAGTATCACGCAATATATTCCGGGTGGCGATCTGCTCCCCGTTGATGCATCTGTTTTTGCCGGATATACAAAACTGACAGGCAATATACCTGTTAACCTTCAACCTCCCACTGATGCGGATTATTCTGCTGCTTCTTTCGAAGATCAGAATCTGGCAGCAAGTGTTACAGCTCTGAATATAAGTGCCATAGGCTCGATAAATCTTGCCATTATTACATTCTATGGAGGACTGGGTTATTCCAAAACAAATACGATTCTTCAACTGGAAGGCAATTATCCTTCACCTCGTCTTGATGGCGCAGATGTGGTATATGACGACCAGGGAATTAAAACAGGTGACGACTTTGGTGAGATAAATATTAAAAATTTTTCGGGTCTCCGGGCCAACGTTGGATTAAGGTTTAAATTTGCAGTACTTACAATACATGCCGATTATACAAGGGCACAGTATAATGTTGTATCGGCAGGACTGGGGATCTCATTTCGATAAGATTTATGATAATAAGACAGGAATCCCCGGGACTTTGAAACCCGGGGATTTTTATTAAAATTCGATCAAAATCAGATTATCTTTGTATAATGTCGATATGTACAACTCTATCTCCTATAACAGATGGAGACACAAAAACCAGATAACGCATACAAGGCACTGCTGCAGGCAGCAAAAAAAACTGTTAGTCCGGTTGACAGAAACAAAATAAAGAGAGCATTTGATCTTGCCGTAAAGGCATGTGGAGATTGCAGGACTATAACCGGGGAGCTGCAAATACTTCATTCCCTTTCAGTGGCACGTATCCTGGCAGAGGAGATTGGGCTTGGTCTTACCTCAATTATAACCGCTCTGCTTCACGGTTCTTATAATAAACTGGAAATCAGTTCCGGGGAGCTTGAAAAGGAGTTTGGCAGTGAAGTGGTGGAGATACTTAAAGGCTGCTCCAGGATCACCGGGATAGAATCCATGCAATCATCATACCAGGCAGAGAATTTCAGAAAACTCCTGTTAAGCCTGGCCGATGATGTAAGAGTCATCCTGATAAAACTTGTTGAGCGTCTTGAGAATATGCGCAATCTGGATACAGCCCCTGAGAAAGAGAAGCTGCCCCTTGCCTCAGAAACCTATTTCCTTTATGCACCTCTTGCTCACAGACTGGGTTTCTACAATATTAAACTGGAAATGGAGGATCTTGCAGTTAAATATCTTGAGCCCGACCAGTACTTTTTCGTAGAAAACCGCCTTAAACAAACTACTGCATCCCGAAACAGGTTTATCCGTGAATTTTCCCAGCCTCTGAAAGAAACGCTCGAAAAGAATGGCTTTAAGTTCACAATTATAAGCCGCACAAAATCAATACATTCCATTATGCTGAAGATGAAAAAGCAGGGAGTGGAATTTAATGAGGTTTATGATCTTTTTGCAGTGAGGATCATTCTTGAAACCGGGACAGAGAACGAAAAATCAGAATGCTGGAGAGCTTACTCAATTGTAACAGATCTATATCAACCCAATCCCAGCCGGCTGCGTGACTGGATCTCTGTTCCCAAGTCAAACGGGTATGAATCATTGCATACTACAGTGGTTGGTCCCAGGGGCAGATGGGTGGAGGTACAGATCCGTTCTGCCAGGATGGATGAGATTGCCGAAAAAGGCCTGGCAGCTCATTTCAAATATAAAGGGATAAAAGGAGAGGGGGGACTGGATACATGGTTGACCAAAATGCGTGATATACTTGAATCTTCAGAGAAGGAGGAAAGGGCTTTTCTCGACCAGGTAAGATCGGGATTATATACCGACGAGGTATTTGTTTTTACTCCCAAAGGAGATTTAAAACAACTCCCTGCAGGAGCAACAGTCCTTGATTTTGCATTCGAGATCCATACTGCTGTCGGGGCATCATGTGTCGGTGGAAAGGTAAATGGCAGAAACGTTACAATAAAACATGTCCTGCTGAATGGCGACAAAGTCGATATTATCCGCAGTAAGAGCCAGAAACCAAAGCAGGACTGGCTCTCATTTGTTGTTACCAGCAAGGCAAAAGCAAAGATCAAGCTGGCTCTGAATGAGGAAAAAGCCAGGGCCGCGGCAGAGGGCAAAGAGATGTTAATGCGGCGCCTGAAGAACTGGAAAATACAATACAACGATACTGTAATACAGAAACTGATCAATCATTATAACCTTAAAACGGCACAGGATCTCTATTTCCAGATCATTACCAGCAAAATCGGGCTTCTTGAAATAAAAGAAGTCCTTCGCAAAGAGGAACCTGAAGAAACTCCCGTACTGCAAATATCGGTGCCAACAAAAGGTCTGTTGGATTCTCAATATGCTGAATTTCTGGTTATTGAAGATAAAGTAGAGGGACTGGATTATAAATTGTCGAAATGCTGCAATCCCGTACCGGGTGATAATATATTTGGTTTTATAACAATTACTGACGGAATAAAAATACACCGTACCAACTGTCCGAATGCACATAATCTGCTGTCAAGATACCCATACAGACTCATCTCTGTTCGGTGGACCAAATCAAAAACAACACCTGCATTTATAGCTGCAATAAAGATAACAGGTGTCGAAGATATCGGTATTGTGAACAAGATAGCCGATATTCTTGCACAACATAAAGTAGTTGTCAGAAGCTTTAATTATAAAATGGATGAAGGATTATTTGAAGGAATGCTTAATATAATGGTAACTAATAATAATGTTCTTCATGGTATTATGAGAAAGATTCAAGCCCTGAAAGGAATATTGAAAGTTATCAGGGTGGATAATAATATAACCCACCCCTGACCCTCCGCTATCGCGGAAGCTCCACGTTGCTCCGATCTCGCAGCAAGCCACACGCCGGATTAATACCTTTTATCCGGCCGTACAGGCAGCTTAGCCAGCTTTTCCACCTCTAGTGACGGAAACCCGTACTCTTCCACGACCTTACCTAGTATCAGGTAGGTTCCTGAGCCTTTAAAAGGGTAGTTCTTAAGCGATTGCGGAAAATGCGTTGTGTCAAAAAAACTGCCTTCAGCATCGATAAAACAGCCGAAATTCATCCATTCCTTCTTAATTGTCATTATATATTTGATAGTAACCAGGTGCCCGACCATCCTGACTCTTTCTCCGACATGATTAATAAGATCACTTGCCTGTATCTCACCTCTGAATGATGTTTCAAGCATGTCGAACCAGGTAATTGAAACGGGAAAGCTGAGCAGCTCTATTTCATCGTATGCATCGTCGAGCCTGTCATGTTCGAGATTGGGGAGTGAGAAGCTCCTGGAAGGAGCGGGGAAGAGGCGTTTCATTGGTTCCGGTTTCGATTTATTCATCACCATATGTGCTTCCCACAGGAGTACCGACTTTTTCTTACCTGTGAAGCGGAAAGCCCCTGTCCTGATGAGCAGTATGACCTGCTCCAGTCCGGGATTAATACGTGTTACAAAATCGTTCAGATCGGAATAGGGACCTTCAGCATTCCTGTTCTCTTCAATCGACATGGCAAGCCTGTTCTCAAGGCTCAGAATATGTATGAAACCAAGGTAAATATCTGAACCATAAATTGTTGTCTTATAGTTACTTTTATTGATACATGGCAATTGTATTACTGCACCGTATCTTTTTGCTTCATGTACATATACCCATGTCCTGTAAAATCCGCCGAAATTATTGATTACGGCCACCATGAACTCGAGGGGGAAATGGGCTTTCAGGTAGAGGCTCTGGAAGCTCTCAACGGCATATGATGCCGAGTGTGCCTTGGAGAATGAATAACCGGCAAATGATTCGATCTGTCGCCATACCTCTTTTGTCAGATCATCATTGTATCCCTTTTCGCGGCAGTTTGAAAAAAACCTGTCAACGATCCGCTGCATCTCCTTCTTCGACCGATATTTTCCGCTCATGGCCCGCCGCAGGGTATCGGCATCGGCAAGATCGAGTCCTGCAAAGTGATGGCACACCTTCAGTACATCCTCCTGGTAAACCATAACACCGAATGTCTCCTCAAGCTGTTCTTTCATTACCGGGTGTAAGTATCTAAAATTATGCGGGTTATGAAAACGGTAGATGTATTCACGCATCATGCCTGAGCGTGCAACTCCCGGCCTGATTATTGAACTTGCCGCGACCAGGGTTTTATAGTCATCGCACCTGAGTTTTTGCAGAAGTCCCCGCATTGACGGACTTTCGACATAGAAGCATCCTTTGGTTTCACCGCTGCTGAGATATTCCCTGATCTTCGGATCTTTCTTAAAGCTTTGAATTGCATGCACATCTACATCTATTGCGCGGTTTCGAAGAATAATATCTACACTCTCGCGTATATGGCCGATACCGCGCTGGCTTAGAATGTCGAGCTTTTCGAAGCCTATCTCCTCAGCCGTGTACATGTCCCACTGTGTTGTAGGGAAGCCCTTTGGAGGCATATCAAGGGCAGTATAACACGATATCGGCTCCTCCGAAATGAGGATGCCGCCGGCATGGATGCTTCTCATATTCGGGAAATCGGCAATTCTGCTGCCTGTTGAAAAGATGGTATCCGTGATCTCATTGCGGTTTGTTTCTGCAGAAGGGTTATCTATCAGTGCATCGATCTCTTCTTTTGGCAATCCATGCACCTTTCCAAGCTCCCTGACAATCGATTTTCCCCTGAAGGTGCTTATCGTACCCAGGAGGGCAGTGTGGCTGTATCCATATCTCTTGAAGATGTAGTCGATCACCTCGTCTCTCTCTTTCCATGAATAATCGATGTCAAAATCAGGAGGAGAGCTCCTTCCGGGATTTATGAATCTCTCAAAGTAAAGGTTTAGATCAATCGGGTCAATATTAGTGATTTTCAAGCAATAAGCAACAATGGAATTTGCTCCGCTTCCCCTGCCTACATGGTAAAACCCACGAGCCATTGAATACCGTACAATGTCCCAGGTTATCAGGAAGTATGCCGAGAAGCCAAGATTATCGATTATCTCAAGTTCATGCTGTATCCTTTTTCTTGCTTCATTATTGTTCTTTCCATACCTGTAAATCATCCCGTCCCATGCAAGCTTTTCGAGCAGCAGCCTGTCGTCATACCTGGTGGCTGAGAATATCTTTTTATTCTTCTGGCTCTCAAAGTCAAATGATAAAGAGCAATCTTCCAGCAGGTTAGAAGTGTTATGGATGATTTCCGGATATTCAGAAAATGCGGACCTGATAGTCTCCGCAGGATGGAAAAACTCATCTTCCCCGGCACATTGACATGGTTTAAGGTGGCTGAGAAGGATATTATTATCGACTGCCCTGAGACTTTTATGGATAAAAATATCATCATTGTTGCTGAAGGTCACTGGTTGCATTATCACCAACTGGTTTCTGTCGCGCGGAGTCAGCTTAAGCAGCCTGTTCACCTCATTTGTTCTTATGCCGATGCGTTCATTATCAAACAGTTTACGTCCGGGGGATTTTGTATACGGATAGATGATATATGCCTCTGAGAAGTCCGGGGCAGGGAAGGGGATTGGTATCTTGTCGGCATTATGCTTTGACAGGAATTCGTTCAGCTCTCTTAATCCTTTGTTGTTTCGTGCTATCCCTGCATATTGCAGTTCATTGTCATTCCTGAATTCGATGCCGGCAACAGGCCTGATGTTGTTTCTTACACATTCACCTGCAAATTCGGGTATTGCCGTTGAATTGTTGATGTCCGCAAGTGCCATGGTCTCAACCCCTGCAGAAGCTGCTTTCTGCACAAGCTGTTCGACGGACATTGTTCCGTAACGCAGACTGTAATATGAATGGCAGTTTAAATACATTGTTAAGTGCCTAGAGTGCCTAGAGTGCCTAGAGTGACTAGAGTGCCTAGAGTGACTAGAGTTTGGAGTGACTAAAATTGATTTTTAACTCTAGCTCACTCCAAACTTTAGCTCACTCCAAACTTCTATCTTCCATATGCAACATATCCTCTTAATCTCTCCTCCATCATCCCCTGCTCTTTAACCGCATTTTCGAGCTGTTTAAGGGCTTTTTCCTCTCTTTCGCTGGTTGTCATCACCCCGGCAGCCCGTCTTACCGCATGACGCCCAAAACGCTTTCTGAGCCTGTCCATGGCCATATAGAGGCTCACCTTCTCAGGGGTGTCATCGAACATGTCGAGCTGCTGGACTCCCTGTACCAGGTAGCTGAACCTTACGCCGATAAGCCTGATAAGCATTCGTCTCTGGTAGAGCCTGGCAAACAGCTCTTTAGCGACATCTGAAAGTACATGATCGAAAGCTGTATAGGGAATCCTTTTCTGCAGGGTATGAGTATCAAAGTTAGAGTATCTTATTTTCACAGTGACGCAGGAGGTCAGCTTTTCCTGTTTTCTCATATCATAGGTGATCTTTTCCACCATGCTCACCAGCAGCTGGTTAAGCCGAACCATATCGGTGGTGTCCTTTTCAAATGTGTGTTCGGTGCTTATGGATTTCTGTTCCGAATAGCTGATCACGGGAGTGGAATCTATACCATTGGCTTTTTTCCATATATCAATGCCGTTTTTGCCCATCAGTTTTTCGAGCATCTCTGCAGGAATATTACGCAGGGTGTATATGGTTGCTATACCCATTGACCTCAGCACATGGCAGGTCTTCGGGCCGATCATCGGTATTTTGCTTATTGAGAGCGGATCAAGAAAGGGGAGGACTATATCTTTTTTTACTTCTATCTCGCCATTAGGTTTTGCTTCGCCGGTTGCGATCTTTGAGACGGTCTTGTTGATGGAAAGCCCTGCTGAAACGGGCAGACCTGTCTCCTTTATTATATACTCGCGCAATTCGTGCGACCATTTGCAGCATCCGTAAAAGCGGTCCATGCCGGTGATGTCGATATAATGCTCATCAATCGAAGACTTCTCATAAAGCGGCGACCTTTCCGCAATTATACCGGTCACCATATTTGAATAGTTGCTGTACGATTCCATGTCGCCACGTATTATTATTGAATCGGGACACATAATCCTGGCCATTTTCATGGGCATGGCGGAATTCACTCCGTATTTTCTGGCTTCATAACTGCAGCTCGATACAACACCACGGTCCGATATACCGCCAATTATCACCGGCTTGCCGATAAGCCTGCTGTTTTTCAGCCTTTCCACCGATACGAAAAAGGTGTCGAGGTCAAGATGCAGGATGGAGCGTTCTATATTGCCTGCCAAAAACATTTTATAAGTTACGAGTGACTAGAGTGCCTAGAGTGCCTAGAGTTGTGTGTTTTTACTGATTGAAGTAAAAATTGCAAGTAATTCATTTGCTTCATTGAGAACAGATTCCAATGATTGGGGTTCGATCCATTTCAGATCTCCGATAATTTCGAGCCAGTAGCAAGTCTCGCTCGTCTCGCTTTCACAGATTTTTATTTTATTCTTAAAATCTGCTTTGCTTCTGGCCCTGTTAGCCTCGCGATAGTTTGCCCCGATACTGGTACCTGACTTTGTAAATTGATTCCTTATTACCTTCCCTTCAACTGTATCAGGAAGAAGAACCGATAATCTGATAACCTTTATTGCAAAAACCTTTGTTCTTTCCTCAAGCTTTTTGCTGAACTCCTTATTTTCCATATATTATAACTTTAGTCACTCCAAACTCTAGTCACTTGTAACTTTTTCTTCAAAATATTTGCATATTCCATAAACATATCCTACTTTTGATTAGAAATTAATCAATATTATGATTACAATATAATCAATTTTTTATTATGTACTTCACTTCCAACATAAAATTTTTAAGAAAAAGAAGGGGCAGGACCCAGGATGAGGTTGCTGCAGCCCTTAACCTTAAACGTTCCACCCTGAGCGGGTATGAGAACGGCGTGGCCCAGCCGTGTATTGAGATACTGGTCTCATTTTCACGATACTTCAACCTGTCAATCGATACATTGCTGAAAATCGACATAACAAAATTATCGGAGAGCCAGCTTGGAGAGCTGGAAAGGGGCTATGATGCATATGTTAAGGGGAGCAACCTCAGGGTTCTTGCCACCACAGTCGGTACTGATGATGTGGAAAACATTGAGATTGTACCTGAAAAAGCAAAGGCAGGCTATACAACAGGATATGCCGATCCGGAATATATCGGGGAACTGCCCAGATTCAGGCTTCCTTTTCTTTCTGAAAAGAGAAAATACAGGACATTTCAGCTGAAGGGCGATTCAATGTTGCCGATACCTGACGGTTCATGGGTAACAGGTGAGTTTGTCCAGGACTGGCATGAAATAATAAGCGGGAAGGCCTATATCGTTTTTACGCTCAATGACGGCATAGTCTTTAAAGTAGTTGAGAATAACCTGATGAGCGAGGGAAGGCTTGTACTTTATTCACTGAATCCTATATATGAACCTTATGAGGTCCATGTCAACGAAGTGAAGGAGTTATGGAAATTTGTAAATTATATAAGCAGTGAGCTTCCTGAACCCGTTTTACCCGAAAAACATCTGATACAGGCAGTTACAACAATGAAAAACGATCTGGAGAGGATAAAGGCCAGGCTGGGGAAGGATATCACAGATATAGAAGAGGTAAAGTGAGGATCAAAAAAAAAGACTCTGTAACAGAGCCTCTTTTTCATATTGTTCATGACGTTTATTCCTGTGTCAGACCGATTATAAGCTGAACGATCTTTTCGTTTTCCGATTCCGGGATCTTTCCTTTATAGATTGCCCTGACAATTCTGTTCTTATCCACAATGACCACACTGTAACTGTCTTCAGGCATACCCCATTCCTTCTGGAGTGTGGCATCATAGTCGAAGAGAATGGTCGTGTCATATTTCTTTGCCTTGTTACCGGCAATCAGCCTGATAAGTCCGTTGGGCTTCCAGGTCGATTTGCAGTCTACGATTCCAAAACCTTTAAAGAAATCTTTATTGATCCTTTTATCAATATCAGCTGCCTTATCGATATAATCATTAAAAGGATCATTAAGATCTGATTCATCAGGATCAACATAATTGATCTGCAGCACTTTACCAGGCCAGGAATTCATTGTGAATTCATTCTTGTTTGCATCGGTAAATGTCCACTCGGGAGCTTTCATGCCTACTTCAAGGTTGACAGTCTGCCCAAATGTACAGGTTATTGCCACAGAAGCAAGCAGGAGTGTGAAAATCAGCTTTTTCATGTTTATCTGTTTATAATTACGAGCGAAATATATGAATTATTTATGATAATCAAATTTTAATCAACAATTACCGTTATCATTAATAACTTTGTAGAATATAATAGAATTTTATTCGAAAGATTTTTTATTAATTAAAAGAAATGACAGTGGCACTTTCATCAAATACCAGGTTCACAAAAA
>CAZHRV010000084.1:0-12458 GCA_964535035.1 uncultured Rikenellaceae bacterium | reverse complement strand
ACTCAGAATTCAATCCGGTCATCTCCGATGATGAAAAAATAATGATATACAGCAAAACCGAGGCTTTTTACGATGCTATTCTCTATTCAACCAGAAACAATGGAGAGTGGAGCGTACCGATAAACATGAATGAGGCTCTTCAGGTTGACCGGGATCTGTATCCCACATCCATATCAAAAGATGGTAAGACACTTTATCTTTACAGTTCTACCGGTTATGATGGCATAATCTATTCATCAACTTATGAAAACGGTTCGTGGAATCCTATTGTAAAGCTGAACGATAATATAAATACCAAATACTGGGAGTCGCACGCTGCTATATCACACGATAACAAAAAACTGTACTTCACCAGTAACCGTAAAAGTTCAATCGGAGGTCTTGATATTTATGTATCTTCAAAGGACAGTTCAGGAAATTGGGGACCTGCAATTAACCTTGGTCCTGTAATAAATACTAAATATCACGAAAATACTCCCTTCTTAAGCAATGATGACAAAACACTGTTTTTCAGTTCACGAGGCCATTTTAACATTGGAGGCTATGATATTTTCTATGCAACACAGCTTGATAGCGGTAAATGGTCAGTGCCTCTGAATCTTGGTTATCCTCTTAATTCCACTGACGACGATGTTTTTTTCAAACCGATAAATGAAGGTTATGAGGGTTACCTGGCTAAATACAGTCCCGACGGATTTGGCAAACAGGATATCTACAGGATCGAGATCTTCTCTGATGAGCATCCCAGGAAATTCACCATACGGGGGATTGCAAAAATTGCCGACCTCATCAATAGCTTAAATTACGACAGGATTAAAATCAGCGCCATCGACACAAGCGATCCCGATAAAATGGTTGTTGTATATACTAATCCCCAGACAGGTGAATATGAATTCCAGGTACCTCAGGGGAATTATGAGGTTACTTATGAGTCTCCCGGAGGTAAAAAGACTCAGAGAGACTTAAATCTGTCACTTGCACATCCGTCCGACAGCTTTAATCTCCCCGGAATTATTTTACCGAAGACTGATCTTGTTGCTGATCTTTCCATAGAATATAAAGATGTTATATCGGCAACCAGTGGGGACACGCTTGTAATCCCGGTGAAAACAGAACCGGGTTCAATGGTTGTTGTAGAGCACTGGATTGGAGATTCTCTTGTCTATACCGAACAATTTGCTGTTTCCGATTCAACTTTCAACTACAAAATGGTACCCCTTACCGGGGACAACAAAGTTACCTTCAAAGTAACAGACCGGTTCAACAACACTACGACAGCTGATGTATTAATAACAGGAGAGCCGCCCATATCAACCGCAAGGAACGTGCCTCCCGAGTTTGAGAGAATTATATCCGAAAAGAGCGGAGGGAAAACAAGCCCTGAAGATCATGACAAAATTGCAGAAACTATACTGGTAAAATCCGATATGACCATCTCCCATGAAAGAAAGAAGCTTCTTGCGATCGACGAGGACACTGAAACGGGGAATATGCTGAGACAAGCCATCGCAGCCACTGAGAAAAAAGGAATCAAAGATGGTGGAGTATGGATACAGTCTGTTTATTATGAATCCGTCAAACGTGGAATGACAGATGAAAAGTATGCAGAAGTTATCGCCGCAATAAGCTCTCTTCCCGGAACTGATGCTGAACAATACCTCAGGGATCTCGCTTCCGTTGCAAAAGAACCTTTTCTTTCCTGGCTCAATTCACTGGACCTTGAGAAAGAAAGAATCAAGACACCTGAAGATCTAATTCAGTTCATTCTGAAGAATAGAGACCAGGTGGTCCCTGAAGAGACAATCTTCAGAGCAATAGCAGATCTCGCAGCTTCCAGGGATATTCCGGATGAAATGATCAGTACCTCTGTCAAAGATGACAGAGGAGGTAAATTCTGGATACTCTGGCTTCTGCTTGGTGCCGGAGCATTATTCTTCTTTATCTGGTTTCTCAAAAAGAGGAATAATGAGAAGGATGAATCGGAATAAAAATTCAGGTTTATAAAATCTCTGCTCCTGTTATTTGCTGCACTCTTTTAAAAGATCTGTGATACCTTATTATACCTTTCAGTTTTTCTTTCCTGTTTTTTTGTTAAATTTGTTGAATAAACCAGCAGTCATGGGTAAAAGGATGGTCACTCTAATAGTTACATCAGTTTTATTATTGCCCGTTTACACCCAGGAACCAAGGCCTCTCCAGGATATTTTTCTTGAGGCTGAATATTTCTTTGTTACCGGGGAATACCAGGATGCACTTCCCTATTACCTTCAGCTTTATGAAAAACTGCCTGAAAATGCGAATATCGCATATCGTATCGGGGTTTGCTACCTGAACATTACCGGTAAGAAGAACCTTTCAGTTGAATACCTGGAAGCTGCCGTAAGAAACATGTCGGCAAAATATAAAGAGGGAACCATAACCCAGACATCATCTCCAAATGATGCATTGTATTACCTTGCGTTAGCATACAGGATCAATTACCAGTTCGACAGGGCCAAAGAGACCTTTATTAGGTTCTCAGGCACACTGCTTCCTGATGACAGGGAAAACATCGATTTCATCAATTACCTGATAAAAACATGCGATACTGCAAAAGAGCTTATTGCCAATCCGACATCCTATACTGAGGAAAACATGGGCGGACTAATAAATGATGAAAAATCAAATTTTAATCCTGTAATCTCCGCTGACGGAATGACATTAGCATACATGGTATCTATGAAGTTCTATGATGCCATCATGCTCACAAAGCTTATTAACGGCAAATGGAGCACTCCTGTAAATATCACACCTGATCTTGAGTCCAATGGTGACATGTACATATCGTGTCTTTCATCAGACGGAAAGATGCTGTATCTGTCAAAGGATGACAATTTCAACAGTGACCTTTACATATGTTCCTTCGATGGAGTAAGATGGGGCGCAAGTACACCATTGAATAAAAATATAAATACAAAATACTGGGAATCACATGGTTTTGTATCTGAAAAAGGGGATATTCTCATTTTTGCCTCTGATCGCCCGGGAGGCTTCGGAGGTCTTGATCTCTATATTTCAAGAAAAACAGGAGGAGACTGGGGAATCCCGGTAAATCTTGGTCCTGAGATAAATACACCCTTCAATGAAGACCGGCCCTTCCTGATAAATAACGGAAAAACTATCTTCTTCAGTTCACAGGGACATAGTAATATAGGAGGGTATGATCTTTTCAGATCAGAACTTCAAAACAATAACCTCTGGAGTACACCTGAAAACCTCGGCTACCCTTTAAACACTCCTGATGATGATATATACTTTATGCCGGAGGGAAAGGGAAAATCAGGTTACTACTCCAGGTATAAAGAATCTGAAGGTTACGGAAAAGAGGATATTTACAGAGTCACTTTAAAATAATATAGGGGGATGAGAGTGTTTTCATGCTTAAAATATTATATATTTGTTATGATGAATCCTCTCAGAGTAATACAGCGTATAAGGTTGCAGCTCTTGATACTCATCATTTCGTGTGTAGCTGCTTCTGCTCAGTCTAAAAAAGAGATGAAGGAGATATATGCCCAGGCTGAGTCGTATTACCTGTATGAAGAGTATGAGCTTGCAAATCAGTTATATTTACTTCTTGAAAACCCCGAAAATCTGAATGTCGCCTATAAAATCGGTGCATGTTACCTGAACATCCCTGACGAAAAAGACAAGGCTATACAATATCTTGAATCAGCAGTAAGGAATTCCAGTTATGATGCAAAGTCAGGATCCTTTAATGAACGGAGAGCTCCCCTTGATGCATATTTTATTCTGGCAAAAGCCTATATGATCAACAATGAACTGGATAAAGGACAAAGAACTCTTGAAACCTTCAGGAGCCTTGCAAGAGAAACTGAAGAAAAAGGCGGGATGGAAAATCTTGATTTCGTGGATCAACAGATACAGGCATGCAAGATTGCTATGGAATTCAGAAAAAATCCCGTAACAATAAGCAAAGAGATATTGGGACCAGATTTCAGCCTGGGATCGATGAATGTAAATCCGGCAGTCAGCTTTGATGGTAATACGATAGTGTACACTGAACAGAGAGGCCTTGTGAATATAATCCTCTTCTCAAAAAGAATAAGAGGTAAATGGCAGTTTCCTGTAGAAATAACAAAGCAGCTCAATGCCGGTGATGATTGCTCATCCTGCTCGCTCAATAAAGACGGTACGGAACTTTTCCTTTATAAAAATGACAACTTTGACGGAAATATTTATACTTCAAAATATATCAACGACGAATGGACACCAATAGAAAAGTTAAATAGAAACATAAATACAAAGTACTATGAATCGCATGCTTCGGTTACTGCGGATGGTACAAAGCTATATTTTACAAGTAACAGGGAAGGTGGAGAAGGCGGACTTGATATTTATGTTTCAGAAAGAGATGAATCAGGTGACTGGGGAGAGGCAGTAAACCTGGGAGCAATAGTGAACACTATGTACAATGAGGATAATCCTTTCATGGTTGAGGGAAATTCTTTCCTTTATTTTTGTTCGGAAGGACATAATTCAATGGGAGGATATGATAATTTCAAATGCCAATATATCAACGGGAAATTTAAACCGCCTGAAAACCTGGGATCCCCTGTAAATACAACGGATGATGATAAGTTTTTCCTGCCCTTCAATAATGGCGTGAATGCATACTATTCAATGAAGACGGATTACAAAAAGAAAGAGATTTTTTTCTTGGAATTTAAAACTCCCGCTGTCGACAAGGAATATAAATTAACAGGACAATTTATGCACAACGATACAGCCCTGGCCGTCATTAAGGATTATAATATAAACATTCTCAATAGAATGACAGGGGATACTCTTTACCGGGGGAAACCAGATATGACATCCGGATCATACGACATAAATATTGCACCAGGAGTATTCAATGTTGTCTATTCGGGTGACGAAGATTTCCTCTTCGCCATAGATACGGCAATAAACCTTGACAATCCGGAATTAATACTCACTCTGGACATCACACTGACAAGAGACTCTTTACTCGCGGAACCTGTTATATATGATAAAATTAATCTTGCCGATATACCTGTTGTTGATGAAATTGATTCAAGTATCCTGATAACAAACATGAATGTAAAAGATGTAGGAGATACTGACGTTGAAGATTCTGATATTCTTTATTATACCGTCCAGGTAATGGCTCTTTATAATCCGATAGATGTCAGCTATTTCACGCACATTGCTGATATGAAGGTCTTGTATAACGAGAACGACAGGTTCTACAGGTATATTACAGGACACTTTGATACCCGGGAAGAGGCCACTGCATGGAGACTGGAGCTTATAAGGAAGGGATACCCCGAGCAAATCTTCATCAAAAAAGTATTAAAACAATGAGTCATCGTTTTGTAAGTATTTTCTTAATCATTCTCTTAACCAGTTGTTTTAATACTCTCATCTCTCAGGAACTCACCAGAAAAGATCTTGTCAGAACCGTACAGAATGCCGATATTTTTTTCTATTATAATGAGGATTATGAGAAAGCTGCAGAATTGTATGAGTCTCTGAATAAAACCTATCCTGATAATTCCAACTTTGCAGCAAAGCTGGGAATATGTTGTCTGAATATTGATGGAAGGTACCGGGAGGCCCTCACGCTTCTTAAATATGCTTCATCAAACATTGTAAAAAAAGACCGCGATTATATTGAATATGGAGAACAGGCACCTCTTGATACTTATCTTTATCTTGCCATCGCTTACCATATGAACGACAGTCTGGAAAAAGCAATCTCAGTATTCAATGAGGCAAAGAAAAGATATCGTAAAACAGATATTTTCAGGGAAGATTATATTGATAATCAGATAAGGGACTGCAGGTATGCCCTCGAAATGAAAAAGAAACCACTGTCTATCATTTCGAAGTTGTTTGAACCATGGCTGGATAATTATCCCGGAGCATGTAACCCTGTCCTCTCAAAGAATGACTCCGTATTTATATTTACCTGGAAAATTGAAGATAAAACCAGAATATTATGCTCATACAGGAATGATACATGGAGCCTCCCTGTTGATATTACTCCACAGCTGGGAGGATATACAAGGCTTTATTCAAATTCGATAACAGGTGATGGCAAGCTTCTTATCCTCTACTTTGATGACGGCGGTGACGGTAATCTCTATTACAGTCAAAGAGAAGGTGATACATGGACAAAGATCAAAAGCCTGGGAAGAGGAATAAACACAATCTATTGGGAATCACATGGTTTTATTACACCTGACGGGAATACACTTTACATCTCCAGTAACAGACCCGGAGGCTCGGGAGATCTTGATTTATGGGTTTCGAAAAATAAAGAAGGTACATGGGATGATCCGGTTAACTGCGGTGATATTATCAACACCCCGTTCAATGAGGATACACCTTTTTTTGACCCTGAATCACAAACTCTTATCTTCAGTTCTTCCGGACATATAAGCATGGGAGGATATGATGTGTTCAGATCAATATTGAGAGATAGCGGGTGGTCTAATCCTGTAGGAATGCCTTTTGCATTTAATACAACTCTCCCAAATACATTTTTCATCCTTAATAATAATGCCGCCGGTTTTATCACCAGCTTGTATGATGAAGAAACGGAATCGAGGAATATATATACCGTTGTTGCTGTTGATCCGGCTGATGAAATAACAACTGTTGAAGGAGCTATTACATTAGCAGATGCATCGACTCTTGATCGTGATAAAACCGGTTTAAAACTTTTTGATGCCATCAGGGGAACACTTATGGAAAATATCAAGGTGAATGAAGGTGGCCAATTCAGGTTTGAAATAAAACCGGGTGATTACAAGGTCCAGGTAAGTTACCCTGGTTATCGGACCGACACTGTCAGTATCAATCTGCCCCTTTATTCCCGGAACCGTTACATGGCAGTGAATACATCACTTATCCCTGTTGAAGTGGCTCAGGGTACCTTTATAACAATGAAGACTATCCTGTTTAATTTTAACAGTTATGAGCTGACTGATCAGGCGCAGAATGTGATTGAACAGGTTAAACCTGTCCTTATAACATATCCGGAGCTTAAAGTTGAGGTTGCAGGGTATACCGACTCCAAAGGGAGCCTTGAATATAATCTTAAACTGTCAGATAAAAGGGCTCAGGCTGTTATCGACTATTTGGTTTCTCCAATAAATCCTTCTTCCAGGTTCATTAAAAAGGCTTTTGGCGAGTCTGTTTTCGCTGCCGTAAATACAAATCCTGACGGCTCAGATAATCCGGAAGGAAGAAAATATAACAGGAGGGTCACCTTTGGAATAGAGGATCCTCAGACAGGCATTGTAATAAGACAGGAAACATATACTCCCGAACATCTGCGTCTGCCCTCCTCAATGAAATACATTATTGTACTTAAAGAGACAAAGGAGAGGCTGCCTAAAGATTATTTCAACAACCTGGATCTGAGTGGAATTCTGTTCCTGAGGCCGATAGAATCAGATTCAGTGTCTGTTTACTCTCTTGGTGTGTTTTATAACAGACCGGATGCCATTAATTATCTGGGCTATGTAAAGGAAAAGGGATTCAAAGAGGCTTACATAATAAATCAATACGATCTCAATCATAAGTCAAGAATCCTGTCAAAAACCGCATCGGTAGTCAATATTGCTACAGGTAAACGAGTATATACTATTCAATTGTTAGCAGCAAAATCACCTGTTGAAATGGAGTATTTCAGTAATATAGAAGGTGTCAGGGAAATTCTTGGAGATGATGGCTTTTATAAGTATGTTACAGGTGAGTTCGAGACTCTTTCACAGGCAAAAGAAGCTATTGTTTCAATTCAACAGAGGGGATTCAATGATGCTTTTATAAGGGAACTTAACCAGCTGGTAACCAAACAACCATAAAATAAATATTTCTTAATGAAGTACGAAAAAATAAACCTCAGAGCCCTTGAGCCTGAAGATCTGGAACTTCTTTATGAGTGGGAGAATAACAGTATTTACTGGATTATCAGCAATACAGTTTCACCATTCTCAAAATATACTTTAAAAAGATATATGGAGAACTCTCATAAAAGTATATATGAAACCGGGCAGCTACGGTTGATGATCGATCTTATTCCCGAAAAAAAAACAATCGGGACGATAGATATTTTTGACTTTGATCCTTTTCATAAGAGGGCAGGACTTGGAATTCTTATTGCTGACGAATCAGAGCGCAGAAAAGGATATGCATCCATGGCACTTAAGTGCCTGATAGATTATTGTTTTACAACTCTGCAACTGCACCAGCTTTACTGCAATATACTGGCCAATAATTGTGAGAGTATCGACCTTTTCAGGAAACAGGGATTTGTTGAATCAGGAATTAAGAAAGACTGGATCAATATAACAGGCGGCTACCTTGATGAACACATGTTTCAGCTGATCAATACGAAATAATACATGCTGAATCATTTCTCTTTTTCAAAACTTCAAGGCGGGCAAGGAAATAAGCATCTTATATAGTTAAGAAATAATTTCAGGATCCCCCTCCTGTGTTATGAACCTGCCTTAAACCGGTAGCAAGAAGGCCGCATGCTACTGAGGCATGAGACCCCTGTTCCTGAGCAGTGGTTCTATAACCGGTTCACGGCCACGGAAATTGACATACATCTCCATAGCATCCATTATGCCGTTATTGGCAAGTATGTTTGTCCTGAACGACTCTGCTGTTGCCCTGTCGAAGATGCCGTTTTCCTTAAAGGCTTCAAATGCATCGTTATCAAGCACTGCGGCCCATGTATAGCTGTAATAACCTGAATCATACCCATCCATGATATGCAGGAAATAGGTGCTCCTGTAGCGTGATATGATCTCAGGGATCAGCCCGATTTTTTCGAAATACTCCTTTTCAAAGGTTTGAACATCAATTATTGCCGGAGCTTCAAGAGTGTGATAAGCAATATCCAACAACGATGCTGCCAGTAATTCAACATTATCAAAACCCTGGTTAAAATAGCTGCTGTTCTCTATTTTCTTTACAAGTGATTCGGGTATTACTTCTCCTGTTTGATAATGTTTTGCATATATGTTGAGCATTTCCGGTTCGGTAACCCAATGTTCCATTATCTGTGAAGGAAGCTCTACAAAGTCCCATGCAATAAATGTCTGGTTATATGTATTCCTGTTGAAGAGTGCATCCAGTGCGTGACCAAATTCATGAAAGACGGTTGAAACCTCATCAAGACTCAGGAGTGAAGGCATATCACCGCTTCGGGGTGTAAAGTTGAATACCGTTGTCACTACAGGTGTAACGGTTTTTCCATCAATCACATGATGGCTGCGGTAAGTAAGGCACCATGCACCCTGCCGCTTGCTCTCCCTGGGGAAATAATCCATATAAAGTACTCCAATATGAGAGCCATCCTTATCCTTCACTTCAAAAGCCTCAGCATCCGGATGAGGTAAAGGACAATCTGCCAGTGGATTAAAGGTAATGCCGTATAGCCTGTTTGCGCATGTAAAGACTCCTTCCCGTACGTTTTCGAGCTTGAAATAGGGTCTTAATTCCGCATCGTTAAGGTCATACTTTTGTTTCCTTAGTTTTTCGGCATAGTACCACCAGTCTGACGGTTCAAGAGAGAATTTGCTGCCTTCCCTGTTTATTATTTTCTGCATATCCTTTACTTCATTCTGTGCCACAGGAACAGCTTTCCCCCACAGTGTGTTAAGAAGATCGAGTACATTTTCGGGATTTTTGGCCATCCTTGGTTCGAGTATCACATGAGAATGAGTTTTATATCCCAGCAGTTTTGCCCTTGCTGCTCTCAATTTTACAATTTCGGCAAGTATTGCATTGTTGTCAAACTCATTACCGTTGTTGCACCTGTTGATGTAAGCATTGTAGATCTCACGACGGAGATCCCTGTTTTCAGAATAGGTGATAAAAGGGAAAATACTTGGCCGCTGCGTGGTGAATGCCCATTTGCCTTCCTGACCTGCGGCTTTTGCTGCTTCGGCAGCTGTTGAAATGACTGATTCAGGCAACCCTGCAAGGTCATCCTTCTCAACAAGAAGCTTGTAATTGTTTGTTTCATCAAGAACATTCTGACTGTAATTAACCGTAAGGACAGAAAGCCGCTGATTTATTTTTTTAAGGGAATCCTGATCCTCCTTGTCCAGGTTTGCCCCATTTCTTACAAATGACTTATAAAGGTTTTCCAGAATGAATTGCTGCTCTGGATTCAGATCATACGTTACCTGGTTATCATAAACATGTTTCAATCTTGTAAAGAGATCCGGATTAAGCAGGATCTCATCGTTGAATGCTGCAAGTTTTGGAGAAATTTCCACCTCAATGTTCTGCAGCGAATCATTGGTGTTTGCATTTGCCTGTCCGTAAAATACAGATGTGACTCTTGTGAGAAGTTCTCCGGATCTGTCGAGAGCTTCAACAGTGTTTGCAAATGTCGGTTCTTCCTTGTTTTTTACCAGCTCTTCAATCTCTTTCCTTCCCTCTGCCATTCCCTTTTCAAAAGCCGGCATATAATGCCCGGCCATTATCTTTTCAAATGGCGGAACATTGAAAGGAGTATTATATTCACTGAAGAACGGATTGCTCTTATCCACCCCCGGCTCATTTTTACAGGAGGGCATTATCAATACAGCTAAAGCTGTAATAATGAATAACTTAGATAGATTTTTCACGGTTATTGTTTTTTGGTTAGAATCAGCAGAGATAAATTTTTCACTAAGGTATGATTTTATCCAAAATTACCTGTGAATAAATATGAATTTTAAGTATATTGGCATGTGCTAATTTACCAGGGAATAAATATTTATCGGAATGAAAAAATCGCTGCTTTTAATCAGTATGACTGTTTCCATTTCTTTCTTATGCTATCCTCCTGATTTAAGTGGACAGTCAGTGGTATTCTCTGAAGATTTTTCAGGTTTTACCACATGTACTCATTCATCTCCCTCTCCTTACGACCAGTCCGGCTCACTGGACAGCAAGACCAGTGAACCGGGATGGACCGGATCCAAGGTCTATTCGGCCGGAGGTGAGATCAAGCTCGGCACCGCTGATGTGCCCGGATGGATAGAGACTCCATCCATTGACCTGACAGGTTATGAAGGAATCCCGCGTCTCAGATTTGACATCTCACGATGGCCCGATGATGCTACGACTGTTCAGGTTTCTTTAAATGGTTCTCCGCTGGGTGATTCATTTGCTCCAACTGATGAATTTCAGACTATTGATCTGCCGTTGACAGATGCAGGCTCAACAGGAAAGATAAAATTTGAATCGCTCTCAAAAAGGTTTTATCTCGATAATGTTCAGGTCATTGAACAAAATATTACATATATCACAAATTTTTATCAACATCAAATGAAGATAAGAATGTATCCTAACCCGGCCTGTGATATTATTTATTTTGAAAATCTGGGCGGTTATAACAGGCTTGAGATCAGTGATATGAACGGGAGGATTATTACGTCAGCCGGACTTGAAGGAAAAGACGAGCTGGAATTCCCGTTAACCGGTATCTCACCGGGTATTTACCTTGTCAGATTCATATCTGATACGTGGTGTTACTCATCAAGACTAATTAAATATCATCAGGCGATAAGGTAATAAAATCTCTTTTTAATGTAAACCTTATATTCTTTCAATAAAATTGTACAAATTTGCCGTTCAGGAGAGATAGACGCCGCGGTGTCCCGATATCTATCGGGAGTGGCGCATATTACAGGAGAGATGCCAGAGCGGTCGAATGGGGCGGTCTCGAAAACCGTTGTCCCGAGACCTCGGGACCGGGGGTTCGAATCCCCCTCTCTCCGCAAAGCCAAAGCAAATTACCCCGACGATACCGTCGGGGTAGTTTTGTTTTTAGAAGGAACGAACAAAACTTGTTTTGTGAAGTTCATGATAAAAACAAAACATACCGCAAAAGCGGTTTTGCTTTGGCTTTGCAGGACCTTCCTAAAGGGATCACCGAAGGTAATCCCCCCGAGTACTCGGGGTTCATAAAGGCTTTGCTTTTGCCTACCAGGGGATCATGAGCGAACGCAGTGAGAGAATAATCCCTTCTTAAAGCAGAATACCTGCCAGGGAAGCAGAAATATAAGAAGCCATGGTGCCAACAAGCATAGCCTTAATCCCCAGACTGGCAAGATCGGCTTTCCGGGTTGGTGCAATGGCTCCGATACCTCCAAGCTGGATGGCAACAGAGCTGAAATTGGCAAATCCACATAGAGCAAAACTGGCTATAACAACTGATTTGGCACTCAGGACTCCCTGGGCTATCATAGGTGAAAGATCTGAATAAGCAACAAACTCATTGATCACCATTTTTGTGCCCATTAATGATCCGACAGATAACGATTCAGAAGGAGGGACGCCCATCACAATTGCAAAAAGAGAAAAAAATGAGCCGAAAATATCTTTGAGCCGAAGATGATCAAGATTAATTCCAATTGCAT
>CAZHRV010000083.1:0-3712 GCA_964535035.1 uncultured Rikenellaceae bacterium | reverse complement strand
TGAATAACCAGGTAGATGATGCCTGGAAAAGGGTTTTGAGAGGATTGAAAAAGAAATACCGTGTGTGGGCTGACTTCCCGGATTCACCGGATATGAACTAGATGTTTCCTATAAATGCATGATCTTAAACACCAGCTCCTTAAGGAGATCGCCCGGTTCGCTGCTAAGATCTCCATATCCCTTCGATTTCATATCATAAGTCCGTAAAAGATCTATTGCCTGTACAGTTTTTGCAACATTGTATTTTGAGGCAGAGAGCTCATAATCCCTTACGAAATAGGGATTGATCTTGAGGGCAGCCGCAACATTATTTTTTGACTTGTCAGTAAGATAATGATATGTGAGAAGCCGGACGAAATGACTGAACAGCGATGCTATTGACAGAGTAATTGGGTTATCTTTTGGATTACTGGCAAAATGGCGGACTATCCTGTTGGCTTTCAAAATGTTTTTTTCACCAACAGCCTTCTGAAGCTCAAAATTATTGTAGTCTTTACTGATACCAATGTTTTTTTCGATCAGTGAGGTTGTGATCACAGGTTTGCCTGGCGGAATAGTGATTAAAAGTTTGTTAAGCTCATTTACTATCTTGTGAAGGTCGGTACCCAGATATTCGGTAAGCATGGCACTTGCAGTGGGATCAGTTTTAATGCCTTCCGTCATCAGGTATTTTTCAATCCAGGCCGGGACCTGGTAATCTCTCAGCCTTGGAGACTCGAAATAAACAGCATGGGTTGTAAGGGCCTTATGAAATTTGGTTCTTTTGTCAATAGCTTTGTATTTATAATTGATAACCAGTATCGTTGACGGCATGGGTTTCTCAAGGTAGAAGAGAAGATCATCAATTTTTTTAAGGGATTGAGCTTCTTTTACTATCACTACCTGGTGGCTCGACATCATAGGAAACTTCCTGGCTGTGTCAATTATTGCCGGGACAGTTGTTTCTTCACCGTACAGTATAACCTGGTTAAATGATTTTTCGGCTTCAGGAAGAACATTTTCTTCAATATAATCTGAAATAAGGTCATTATAATAGGGTTCTTCCCCTGCAAGGAAATAGATCGGTTTAAAGATCCTTTTTTTAAGATCAGAGATTATCTCTTCAAAGGTGAATGCCATATCAGAACCTCAGGTGTTTAACGGAAATACCATTTTCTTTAATTTCTCTTAATGCATCAATACCGATTTTAAGGTGCATTTCAACATATTTATCAGTTACCTGCCGGTCGCTTATCGCGGTTTTTATGCCGGTCGATATCATCGGCTGGTCCGAAACCAGGAGCAGGGCACCCGTAGGGATTTCATTTGCAAATCCAACAGTAAATATTGTTGCTGTCTCCATGTCGATAGCCATTGCACGTGTTTTAACAAGATATTTCTTGAACCGTGCATCATATTCCCAAACTCTTCTGTTTGTGGTATATACAGTGCCTGTCCAGTATTCTTTTTTATAGCGGATTATTGTGGTTGAAATTGCACTCTG
This sequence comes from uncultured Rikenellaceae bacterium, assembly GCA_964535035.1. Lineage (GTDB taxonomy): Bacteria > Bacteroidota > Bacteroidia > Bacteroidales > VadinHA17 > LD21. The sequence goes on along the minus strand of CAZHRV010000083.1, from coordinate 2,229 downwards.
CAGCTTGAAAGCTGGCAATGCAGGAACCTCTATTGGAAGGTAGTCGTTAGATGTCCCATCGCTCCTTATTGCAGCTATAGGCAGTATAAGGTCGCCAACCATATTCTTCTTCTTGAGCCCGCCGCATTTTCCCAGGAACAATAACGCATTAGGCTTCACAGCACTAAGGAGATCCATGGCTGTGGCAGCGTTGGGACTCCCCATCCCGAAGTTCATTATTGTTATGCCGTTCGCCGTTGCACTGGGCATGTTCCTGTCCTTCCCTTCAACTTCCACCTTATGCCATTTTGCAAAGAGATCGACATAATACATAAAATTGGTTAACAGAAAATATTTCCCGAATGTATTTATCTCCTTGCCCGTATATCTCGGCAGCCAGTTATTAACAATTTCATCTTTGGTTTTCATCATATAATAATTTAATTTTAATGGTATGATGGAACCCATATGTAGCTGATTATTATAATATGGTGTTTAGCTTCGCTGAGCTCGCAAGCTCGGTTGTGTATGTAAATACATGTGGGTTTCATATTTAAAGAGAAGTATAAATTATCTCAATATATTTGTTATTGTTTTACTGGTCTCAAAAGTACAAAACAAAGTTGAAACAGTTAAATCTGCCGGAATATTCATTCAGGATTACAGGGGAGGAAGGTTCTGAAATAATCTTCGATCCGCTGAGGAAGAAATATGTGAAGCTTACACCAGAAGAATGGGTAAGATTGAACTTTGTCCAGTACCTTATTAATGAGGGAGGATATCCTCCGGGGCTTATCGGAATCGAAGTGATGTCTGATTTTAATAAGCTGAAGAAAAGGGTTGATATACTCATTCATGACAGACTGGGGCAGCCTGTTATGATAGTTGAATGCAAAGCTCCTGTCGTTCCGATTAACGATAAAGTCTTTGACCAGGCTGTCTGTTACAATATGGGATTTAAAGTACCTTACCTTGTTGTTACGAATGGTATTGACCATTATGCCTGCAAGATTGATTATGAACAGAAAAAGTATGATTTTCTGCTTGTAATACCCTTTTATAAAGATATTTCAGGGTTATGATCTCAGTGACCTGTGCCATAATAAGAAATGAAGACAATGAGATTCTTGTTGTGCAGAGAGGTGAAAAAACCGATCACCCTTATAAATGGGAGTTCCCGGGGGGCAAGCTGCTGGATGGGGAGACCGAAGAAGAATGTATTATACGTGAAATAAAAGAGGAACTTTCGATTGAGGTGGTCATTTGCAGCAGATATGAACCTGTTGTTCATGACTATGGCCACAAAAACATCTCTCTGATCCCATTCGTTTGTGATACTCTTGATGAATTACCTGTATTATCGGAACATGTTGATTTCAAATGGATCTCTCCGGAAGATCTGGGATCGGTTGACTTTTGTGAGGCAGATATATATGTGGCTCAGAATTATCTTGTTACTGTTACCGGGGAGACAAATGATAAAGAGCATGTTATAGAAGCTGATCAGTTAAAAGCAGTGGACAAAGAGCTGCAGCAGATGATCAACAGCATGATGAGCCGCCAGGAAGCCGAATGGGTGGCAACATCAGCTATTGATAATCCTGAGATTTTTCATAAGCTGCTCGAATATTCATTTCGAGGCGATCGCAAGCTAGCTCTCCGCGCCTCATGGACCCTCTCAAAGGCATGTGATAAATTCCCGGAACTGATATATCCTCATCTTACTAAAATGATTGATGGACTCAAAAGAATTGATAATGAGAGTACTGAACGGTCTTTCCTGAGAATACTATCCATGACAGATCTCAGGCAGTTAAGCGAGCGATATCATGGCATACTCGCGGATCATTGTTTTAAAGCTTTGAGCTCGGGCTTTTCAGCTATTGCCATAAAAGCTTATTCAATGGAGATAATCTACAGACTTGCAATTATTTATCCGGATCTGGCAAATGAGCTCTCATCGTCAATTAATATGCTCAGGGGAGAAGGAGCAGCAGCAGGAATTATTGCAAGGGGGACAATAATACTTAAGAAACTTGCCGAAATCAGTTCAGATTCAGGATCCAGTCAGTTATGATCTTAAGGACTTCAACTTTTCAACTCTTGAGTCCACTCCGAAAATAATAAATGAATGCATTTGCCACCAGGACACCAAGACACCAAGAATCACAAAGATTTCATATTTAAAGACTTAGTCTTGGTGAACCTTAGTGCCTTGGTGCCTTTGTGGCAAGAAAAATACTTTTTAGA
>CAZHRV010000082.1:0-35103 GCA_964535035.1 uncultured Rikenellaceae bacterium | reverse complement strand
TAAGTTTAGTCTTAATCTTCATATAGAGACCTGAATTTTTGAATCAGGCAAAGATAATTAAAATGTACTGAGGAAATGAAGAGGAGATTTTGAAAAGAATAAAAAAAATCGCGGAGCGGTTTCACAAATGCTTGAATATATTATGTCCTTTTAATTTAAAGAAGCTGTCTCAAAAGGGAGCCCTTTCTTTTTTTATGTCTTTAACCCATCCCCCAACCCCTTCCCTTAAACAATAAGGGAAGGGGTGTAACTAAATGATAATCACTCATATCACTCCTCCCCTTAGCTTTAAGGGGAGGAGACGGAGGAGGGGTTATATTCTAAAAATATAATAAGAAAAACCAAATTCTGCCCTTTTAGACATCCTCTTTTTTATTTATTGTCATTGAAATTTTTGCTATTTTGCACCGCTTAAAAATTGCAGATGATACAAATGTCGGCAGGTAAAAAATCCTTATTGCTGATCGCTCTCCTGCTTATTGCTGATCAGATCCTTAAGATATGGGTCAAAACACATATGGTACTTGGTGAAGAGATTCATCTTTTCGGAAACTGGGGTATGTTTCACTTTGTTGAAAATAATGGTATGGCCTTTGGAATGGAGATGGGTGGAAAACCAGGAAAGCTGATACTCAGTGTTTTCAGGATTCTTGCTATTTTCGCCATAGGATGGTTTCTTCACTCAATTATTATAAAGAAGGTGAATCTGGGTTTGATCCTGGCTGTCAGTGTTATTTTTGCGGGTGCAATAGGTAATATTATCGACAGTGCCTTCTACGGAATGATCTTCAGTGAAAGTTATCTTCAACCGGCAGTCCTGTTCCCCCCCGGAGGCGGATATTCCTCATTTCTTCATGGCAAAGTGGTCGATATGTTTTATTTCCCTGTTTTAAATACCAACTGGCCCGACTGGTCGCCATTTCGGCCCGGGGAATCATTCATATTTTTCAGACCCGTATTTAACATCGCAGACTCGTCAATTACCTGCGGAGTAATATCAATAATCCTTTTCCAGAAAAGGATGTTCAAAGATTTTAGCTAATATTGTTTTTCAGAAAATAATAATATCCGGAAGGTCCCGATAAAAAATCCGCAATCCAAAATCCGCAATCCGAAATATTAAACATCCTAGTCCCCGCAGCATTCCCCTATATCTACAAGCAGGTCTTTAAGTTTTTCATATTTCAGATAATAATAGATATTTTTCCCCTCCCTTTTGCAGGATAACACCCCCCTGTCCTTCAATATAACAAGATGATGCGATGCGGTAGATTGCCCGATGCCAAGCTGTTTATGTATTTCGGTAACGGTTCGCTTCCGGCCGTCCTCCAGGCTGCCGAGAATAGAAATTCTCACAGGGTGTGCCAGTGCCTTAAGCATTCCCGCTGCTTTTTCAAGTGTTTCCGGACTCAATTTATTCAGTGCCATTATTATGATGTTTATTACAAATATATATAAATATGTAGATATGTTGCCATGTAAGTATAAAACAGATAATTTAACCATGTTGCCCTGAAATTGTTATATTTGAATGAAATAACAAAGGATGTCTGTACTCAGCGATATTAAAAGGCCTGTTGCAAAGGAGATGGATGAATTTGAATCCTACTTCAGCAGGACCATAAAAAGCAATATTCCCCTTTTGAAAATAATTCTCAATTATATCCTCAGGCGTAAGGGAAAACAGATGAGGCCCTTGCTGGTTTTCCTTACCGCGAAACTCAACGGAACTATATCTGAAGCCTCTTTCGTGGCTGCAACCTTTATCGAGCTTCTTCATACGGCATCGCTGGTGCATGATGATGTTGTTGATGATGCACATGAACGCCGGGGAGCATTTTCCGTCAATGCTTTATGGAACTCTAAAATTGCCGTTCTTGTGGGCGACTACATGCTTTCAAAAGGTTTGCTTATAAGTGTCGAAAAAAACCGTTACGATATGCTGGAGATAGTCTCCGAGGCAGTAAAATCAATGGTTGAGGGGGAGCTTCTGCAACTCCAGAAATCGAGAAAGCTGAACATTAAGGAAGAGGATTATTATAAGATCATTATCAGCAAGACCGCTGCGCTGATAGCGGCATGCACGGCAACGGGAGCAAGATCTGTAACGGAAGATCCGGATACTATCCATCTCATGAAGGACTTTGGGGAAAATATCGGCATCGCATTCCAGATCAGGGATGATATTCTTGATTATGAGGCAAACGGATTAACCGGAAAAACCGTGGGAAATGATATAAAAGAGAGGAAAATCACCCTTCCGCTGATCAACTCGCTTGAGCTTGCAACATCCCTTCAAAAGAGACATATCCTGTCAATTGTAAAAAGGAAGAAGAAGACAAAAAAGGAGATCAACGAAGTAATAAGTTTTGTTACCTCCTCAGGCGGATTGGAATATGCTGAGTTAAAAATGAATCAGTTCCGCGATAAAGCACTGGCAATTCTTGATTCCTATCCCGAATCAGATGTCAAGGATTCTCTTAAAGGTTTTGTTTATTTTACTACCTCAAGAGAAAAGTGATTTTATTCATTAATCAGCTGCCTCCAGTTCTATTTTGGTAACCTTCTCCATATCTTTATTATAATATCTTGACCCTAAGTAAAATAGTACAGCGCCAATAACAAGCATAAACGGCAGGATCGAAAGTGCAGTTTCAATATTTGATTTATCATATATCAAGCCCACTAACATGGGAGCCATTGCAGATCCCAGAAGGTTCTGCACTATGACTGCAATAGCATATGATGTTGCTCTTAACCCGGGATGAATTACATCCTGTGTAACCGCTGCCGCTCCGGCAATAAAACCTATTATGAGAACACCCATTATCAAAAGAAATATATATTGAAGAGTTCCGGGATGCAGCTTCAGGGCAATAAACAGTACAATTGCTGTTGCCAGTGTTGATAGTGCCGGGTAAAGGAGTCTTGCATTCGCCTGTTTTTTACGCCATGCATCTGTCAGGTATCCGCCAATCGGGGCCCCCATCAGTGCAAGAACCATCACAACACTTGCCTTCATACCAGCCTTATCCATGGGCATTCCTTCAACATTCTGAAAATATGTTGATAGCCAGGTTATAAGAGCAGTTGTTACAAATACTACTGCAGCCATTCCAAAATAGGAAAAAATAACTGATGGTCTTGTCATAAACTCCCTGACCATGTCTTTTTTCTCCATTTTAATTTTCTTTCTGGTCGTGTCAACAAATGCGAGATCTACTGTTTTATAGTCTTTTAAAAACAGGAACAGCAATGCGACTATCAGTCCAGGTATGGCTACAATTCCAAAAGCATGCTTCCAGCCTAAATGAACTGCAATTACTCCTCCCAGTAAGTGCCCTATTGCAGTGCCGAGAGGGATGGATGCATTCCATATACCCATCATTCTTGATCTTTTTTCATGCGGGAATAATCCTGAAATCATGGCGCTTCCTCCCGGAGCATAACCGGCCTCTCCTATCCCGATTAAAGCACGGGCCATAAATAGTTGAACATAATTACCTGTCAGGGCACACAGGGCTGTGGCAAGGCTCCACATGATCGCCATAATTCCTATTGTTTTTGTCCGGCTCCACCGGTCAACAAGCAAAGAAATAGGAAACGTAAGCAATACTATTGCCCAGTAAACAGCAGAAACAAGCATTCCTTCCTGCATGTGAGTAATCCCCAGATCCTTTCCTATTGAGGGCCACATGGATGTAATAACCATCCTGTCGATGTAATCGAACATGTAAAGGAGGAACAGCAATGTAAAGACGTAATACGAATACCTCTTAGAAAAAAGATATCCTTTTTGTTTCTCGGTTTTTTCCATATGGTTTTCGGTTATCTTCCTGCCAAATAAATAAAATTTATTTCAGTTGACTATTTTTATTGTATTTTTAAGTCTTTATACTTAGTGTAATGATATAAAACCTGCTTTATTTTAAGCTCTCAGATAAAAATACTTATAGGATTATGGTAACGCTTAAACAAATTGAAGAATTCATCTCTGCGGAACCAATCGCAATGGTTGGTGTTTCGAGAAATCCCAAAAAATTCGGATTTACTGCTTTCAGGGAACTGAAGGAAAAGGGAATGAATATTATTCCGGTTAACCGCAATGCTTCTGAAATAGACCAGGTAAAGGCATATCCAAACATAATGACATTGCCGCCGGATGTGAAGGGGCTGATACTGATGACACAAAAAAACCAGACAGCTGATGTAGTAAAGGAAGCCAAAGCAAGAGGATACAAACAGATCTGGATACAGCAGTTTTCTGAAAGCAAAGAGGCACTGCAGGAACTCAAGGATACAGATATTAACTATATAACAGGACAATGTATCCTGATGTATTATAAACCTCACAGCATTCATAAATTTCATGCAAGACTGAAGAAATTCTTCGGGCGATATCCAAAATGAACTCCTGACCTGCAACCATATGGAACCATCCCGCTATATTTTTAGTACAGAATTTGCTGTCAGAGATTATGAATGTGACATCCAGGGAGTTGTGAATAATGCAAATTATCTGCATTACCTGGAACATGCAAGGCATGAATTTCTTGTTTCAAAACAGATCAGCTTCATTGAGCTTCATAATGAAGGAATAGATCTTGTTGTAACAAAAGTTGAAATTGAATATAAATTTCCCCTCCAGGGCCGTGATAAATTTGTTATCAGGTTGAATCTGATCAGGGAAGGTAATATAAGACTGGTTTTTATACAGGATATCTTTCGGCTTCCCGATGAAAAACTTATAGCCCGTGGCAGGGTTACCGGTGTGGCAACAAAAAACGGGAAACCTGTTCCTCCGGGAAATCTTATTTCAAAACTGGGATTGCAATAAAGCAAAGCATAATTTTACATATTTATTAAATTATTAATCCGCATATCATGAACCTAAAGAAATTATTACAGGTATTTGGCACCTTAGTTGTACTTCTTTTTCTTACGACAAATGCTGTATTATCACAATCAATTGAAGGTGACTGGTACGGCAAGGCTGAGATAGAGGGTATTACTCTCCGCATCTCGATTCATGTAACACCGTCCGGTGAAGGGTATACATCAACCTGGGACAGTCCCGATCAGGGGGCTTTTAATATTCCTTCCACTACGACAGATTTCAGTTTTCCCGATTTTTCATTTACACATGCAGGTGCAGGATTTAAATATACCGGCCAGGTAAACTCTGTATATGACGAAATTAACGGTGACCTTAAACAGGCCGGACGTTCAATTCCGATAAAATTCGGTCGTGATCCCGTTGCTCCTGCATCCAACAGCCCGGAAGCCATTAAAGAGAAATATGATAAAAAAGAAGTTTATATAACCATGCGTGACGGAGTAAGGCTTTTTACTTCTATTTACACACCAAAAGATATTTCCGTGGCCCATCCGATACTTATGTCACGAACACCTTATAATATTGAACCGGGTGGGCCCGATCAGTTTAACTACTTTGTACAGGGCTATTCAAGATATATTGAAGAGGAATATATTATGGTTTTCCAGGATGTAAGGGGAAGATATATGAGTGAGGGCGAATTTGAGGATATACGTCCGGTCATTCCTGTTAAGAAAAACAGTAATGATACTGATGAAACAACCGATACCTGGGATACCGTGGAATGGCTAGTTAAGAATGTAAAAAACAATAACGGCAATGTAGGAATATTCGGTATTTCTTATCCCGGATTTTATGCTACAATGGGCACAATCGATGCTCATCCCGCAGTTAAGGCAGTATCTCCACAGGCTCCCGTAACAGCATGGTTCATAGGTGATGATTTCCATCATAATGGTGCCTTTTTCCTGCTTGACTGCTTTCCTTTCTATTACAGTTTTGGACAACCCCGGAGGTCGCCAACCAGGAAGGATAATCCCGGATTTAACTGGCCTGTCCCTGATAATTATGAGTTTTTCCTGTCGCTGGGTGCCATCAAAAATATAGCGCCAAAATATTTCGGCGACAGCATAAAGTTCTGGAATGATGCGTTTGCGCATCCCGACTATGACTATTTCTGGAAAGCAAGGGATCCAAGGCAGTATCTTAAAAATGTATCTCCGGCAGTTATGACTGTTGGAGGATGGTTTGATGCCGAAGATCTTTATGGAACCCTGAACACATACGAAGCAATTGAGACACAGAATTCCAGAGATCTTGATAATTATCTTGTTATGGGTCCATGGTCGCACAGCCAGTGGGCCGTGGGCGAAGCAAATAAACTTGGAAATATCTATTGGGGACTCAATGCTAATGAGAGGTTTTTTACCCTGGAAAAGAATTTCTTTAACCGCTATCTGAAAAACACAACGGGTCCTGAAATAGCTGAGGCAACAATTTTTGTCACCGGCTCCAATGAATGGCGTGATTTTGATGTATGGCCTCCGGAAAATACAACAGAAAAACAACTTTTTTTCCATGCCGGGGAGGTTGCTTCGTTTGATCCGCCCCCGGGAAAGAACAGCTTTGACGAATATGTCTCCGATCCGGACAATCCTGTCCCCTATACTGAAGATGTACACGCAAACAGAACGGCAGAATATATGACCGACGATCAGCGTTTTGCATCACGCCGCCCCGATGTTATAATCTACCAGACAGATATTCTGGATAATGATATTACATTTACCGGACCATTGACAGCTGATCTTTTTGTATCAACAACAGGAACTGACGCTGATTATATTGTCAAACTCATTGACGTATTTCCGGCAGATACAATGGAAGGTGATGAACAAGATGTTGAAGTGCCTCTTGGTGGTTACCAGATGCTTGTCAGGGGAGAGGTGCTCAGGGGAAAATACCGGAACAGTTTTGAAAAACCCGAACCTTTTGTCCCCGGCGAAGTGACCGAAGTAAAATATGAAATACCTGACATCGCACATACATTTAAAAAGGGTCACATTATTATGATACAGGTACAGAATTCATGGTTCCCGCTGGTAGACAGGAATCCGCAAAAATTTGTCAATATTTACCAGTGTTCCGACAGTGATTTTCAAAAGGCGACACACAGGATATACCATGATGCAAAATATCCTTCACATCTGAACGTGAGGGTTCTGAATTAATAATTAATGGAAAATGATCTGAACAGAAAATTTCTTTTATTTGTTAAAGTTATTAAACCGATAGTAATAAACTTATCATTATGGGAAAAAAGAGTCTGACACGAAGGCAATTTCTTGCGGTCATGAGTGCTGGAGCAGGTACTGTCCTGATAGCTTCTGCTACATCTGCCAAACATCCTGGAAAAGTATCTTCTTCTTATGATCCTTTTCAGACCGTTATTCTGGGCAATACCGGAATAAAAACCACCCTCCTGGGCATGGGAACGGGTTATAACGGATATAACCATTCCTCTGCAATTACAAGGGCAGGTACAGCAGAATCAATGATCAGGTATGCCTGGGACAAGGGTATACGTTATTTTGACTGCGCTGATTCCTACGGCACTCATCCATTTACTTCAAAAGCACTTAAGGACATTCCGCGGGAATCATATACTCTGGGTTCAAAGATATTGGTATCGCCGGGAGGTATTCCCGAAAAGGATCATACTGATGCCGATATAGTCGTTGATCGTTTCCGGAAAGAATTAAATACAGACTATATCGATATAGTGCAGATACACTGCATGACAAGCGCTGACTGGACAGATGAGCAGAAAAGGCAGATGGATCTGCTTGATACTCTTAAATCAAAAGGGATAATCAGGGCGCATGGTGTTTCCGTTCATTCATTCGAAGCTATGCAGGCTGCAGCAGCAAGCCCCTGGGTTGATGTAATACATGTAAGAATAAATCCTTTCGGGGCAAATATGGATGTGAAAGATTCCTCGCAGGTAATTCCGGTGATTGAAAAAATGCACAAATCAGGAAAAGGCATTATCGGAATGAAACTTATCGGGGGAGGCAATCTCCGTAATAATCCTGAAAAAATTGATCAGTCACTTAAGTATGTTCTTGGTCTGGGAACAGTTGACATGATAATTGTCGGCTTTGAAAAGCCTGAACAGGTTGACAACTACATCTTGAGGGTTGAATCGGCCCTGAAAACTTTAAACAGCTAATATCGATAACAAAATGATGATGAGATTATTCCGCCTTGTAATCACATTTCTTTATGCATTCTCTGCAATTGTATCAGGACAGGAAGATGGACTGGCGAAACTGATAAAGTCAGGAGAGAAGCTGGAAAAACTTGCTGATGGATTTCAGTTCACCGAAGGACCAACGGCTGATGCAAAAGGTAATGTTTATTTTACCGATCAGCCCAACGACCGTATCTTGGTCTGGGATCAGAAAAAGGGGCTCAATATATTTATGGAGCCCGCCGGACGTTCAAATGGTCTGTCATTCGATAGCCGTGGCAACCTTTGGTCATGCGCTGATGAAAAAAATGAGCTCTGGCGGATAGGTCCCGGTAAAGAGGTTGAGGTGGTTGTGGATAATTTTGAGGGCAGACTTCTGAACGGACCCAATGATCTCTGGATTTGTCCCGATGGCGGAGTATATTTCACCGATCCATACTACAAACGATCATGGTGGGCTCATGACGAAATGCCTCAGGAAAAGCAATGTGTCTATTACCTTAAACCTGATCATAAAACCGTTATCATTGTTGAAGCTGATCTTCAGCAGCCTAACGGAATAGTTGGGACACCGGACGGAAAACAGCTTTACGTGGCCGATATAAGAGGCAATAAAACATGGTCATATTCAATAACTCCCGATGGAACTCTTTCAGAAAAAACCTTATTTTGTGAAATGGGATCTGACGGGATGACAATGGATTCCGAAGGAAACATATACCTTACCGGGCGGGGAGTTACCATTTTTGATAATCAGGGCAGGAAGCTGGGAAATATTGCCGTCCCTGAAAACTGGACCGCAAATGTTTGCTTTGGCGGCCAGGATTTGAAAAGCCTGTATATAACCGCAAGCAAAGGATTGTACCGTATCAGACTGAATATCAAGGGTAAATCCGGGGCTGATAAATAAGTCTGTTCATATTTTCCAGTCAATTTGTAATAACATAAAGCATTAATGGTTATGGAGGGAACTTATCCAAATCACCCTCATGGGATCAAAGTAAGACTGGAAAACGGACTTATAGGAAGAATAAAACAGATAATCAGTCCCGATTTTTGAATAGTTTGTTGTTTTAATCATGCTGGTTATTACGATTTCTTATTTGTCAATCATTCAAAAATTTAACTAAATTTGCAACGGATGAAAAATAATATTTTTCATTTCCGTCATTTATTAATTCATCTTGAGAAAATATGAAATCCACATGTAATTGAATACTCGACCGAGTTTGCGAGTTCAGCGAAGTTAAACACAATATTATAATAATCAGCTATATGTGGGTTCTATCATACAATTAAAAAAAATTATTATATGATGAAATATGAGGATTTTCTGGTTTCAACGCTGGGAAACGGGAATGTAGTAACGCCTCTCAAACAGAGCCAGCGGGCAGACAGTCCGGTATATAAATTTGTCAGTGATGATGAAAGGATACTGTATGATGTGTCGCTTGAACATTTTAATAAGTACAGGAAGGGTGACAAGGTGCCGGTTTCATTTGAAAAAGCCGGACCGAAAGAGAATCTGTTTTTTGAACCGGCCAAGACGAAGGTCGGCATTGTAACCTGCGGAGGATTATGTCCCGGAGTTAACAACGTAATACGCAGCATTGTCAACCAGCTTTATTACAGGTATGGAGTAAGCAGAATACTTGGTATCAAATACGGATATGAGGGTTTAATATCGAAATATAATCATCCTGTTGTTGAGCTTACTGCATCCATGGTCAGCGATATTCATAATTCCGGAGGAACATTTCTCGGGACATCGAGGGGGAATCAGAATGTTGAAGAAATGGTTGATACACTGGAGATTCTGAATATCAATATTCTTTTTTGCATAGGAGGAGACGGCACCTTGCGCGGTGCACACGCAATTCATGACGAGATATTGAAGAGAAAGCTGAAAATAGCTGTCGCAGGGATTCCCAAAACAATCGATAATGACATAGACCTTATACAGAAATCTTTTGGATTCGAAACAGCATTTTCTATTGCCAATGACATTATCCGCAATGCACACAATGAAGCAGAGGGTGCCCATAACGGAATAGCCCTGGTAAAACTTATGGGAAGGGACTCAGGATTTATTGCTGCCAGTGCTGCGCTTGCCATCCAGGAGGTGAATTTTGTGCTTGTTCCGGAAATCTCTTTTGATCTTTACGGGATCAGGGGATTTCTGAAAGTACTTCGTAACCGTCTTGAAGAGAGACACCATGCAGTGATAGTAGTGGCTGAAGGCGCCGGTCAGGATCTGTTTGAATCAAAAGATCTTGTTAAAGATGCATCGGGTAATATCAAGCATAAGGATATTGGCATTTACCTCAAGGAAAAGATAAAAGAGGAATTCGATGTAAAAAGATTTCCATATTCTATAAAATATATTGACCCCAGCTATATAATCAGAAGCGCTCCGGCAAATGCCAACGACAGTAAATTCTGTAATCTTCTTGCCCAGAACGCTGTGCATGCAGCTATTGCAGGAAAAACTGATTTTGTTCTGGGATACTGGAACAACGAATTCACTCTCCTGCCAATTCCTATGGCTGTAGCCAAAAGGAAGAAAATAGATGTAGAAGGTGAATTGTGGTGGAACGTTCTGGAAGCAACAGGTCAGCCCATAAGCATGAAAAATCCCTGAGATGATCAGAAACATTATTTTTGATCTGGGGAATGTTCTTATCAGCTTCAGACCTGCTGAATATCTCGAAAGAAATAATTATCCGGATGAGAAAAGGAACACTATCCTTAAGGACATCTTCATGAGTCCTGAATGGCTTTTGCTTGATAATGGTACAATAGACACCAAAGAAGCTATTGACAGAATTGACAATAAGTCCATTCTAAAAAGGGCAGAAATAGTGTCTGTTTTCAATAAAAGAACCGGGATAATGTTTCCCCTTGATGATAACGTAAAAATGCTTCCTGCGTTAAGAAAAGAGGGTTTTAAGATATATTTTCTATCCAACTTCCCTCTTGATTCTTTTAATGAGATAAAAAACAGTTATTCCTTTTTTAAATATTTTGATGGCGGAATTATTTCTGCTGAAGTCAAACATTCCAAGCCTGATCCTGCAATCTATTTGATCCTCATGGAGAAATATAGTCTTAAAGCAGGTGAATGCATTCTTGTTGATGATACGGAAGTTAATGTAATGTCGGCCGAAGATCTTGGTATAAAGGGTTTTTTCACCGCAGGATCAACCTGCATTTCAAAGGATTTAATGAAATTTCTCTCAAGCGAAACTGATTTTGCTCACCTTGGCGCTAGTATCTGATCGTCTTTGATCTTGCAACAGAATAGAATCTGAAGCCCCCCGGCCGTTACAATTTAAATATTCGATCCTGATAGAGTTAATACAATAAATTGCCCTGTGTAATGTGCTGTTATACAGCCATTTATAAAGTTATTACTAATATTATTCCACGTGGAAATAAACACTATTCTGTAAGGTATTTATATAAAATTGAGGCTTTCTTTGACCCGATCAGCTTTTTTAACTTTTCAAACGGTGTTTTCCGAATCTTTTCCATGGAACCAATTTTTTTCATCAATACTTCCCTGGTTTTTTCCCCTATCCCATTTATTTTATCCAGCTCTGTTATTGTTAACTCTGATGATCGTTTGTCCCTGTGAAAATTTACCCCGAACCTGTGTGCCTCATTTCTTAACTGCTGAATTATTTTCAGGCTGATTGAATTCTTATCAAGGTATAGTGGAATATTATCTCCCGGAAAAAAGATTTCTTCAAGCTTCTTGGCAATACCAATCATAGCAATCTTTTTATTGAGATCCAGCTTTTTCAGGCTTTTCATCGCCGAAGAGAGCTGGCCTTTGCCGCCATCTATAATTATCAGCTGCGGTAATTCCTGTTTCTCCTCCAGCATTCTTTTGTAACGCCTGAATACAATCTCTTCCATTGATGAGAAATCATCAGGTCCTGTGACAGATTTTATATTGAAGTGTCTGTATTCTTTCCTGCTTGGCAGACCATTCCGGAAAACGACGCATGCGGCTACAGGATTTTTACCCATTATATTTGAATTGTCGAAGCATTCAATATGCACCGGCAATTCAGCCATGTGCAGGTCATTCTTCAGCTTATTGAGATTTTTTGATGTTCTGTCTTTTTTTGTCCCCATCGTCATTCTTTTTTTCCTTTCCAGCTTATAATAGAGGACATTTCTTTCAGCCAGCTCAAGGAGTTTCATTTTTTCTCCTCTTAAGGGGATCGTATATTTTACCTTCTCAATTAATATATCAGGCATAAAAGGTGTAATTATTTCAGGAGAATCGCTTAATAATTTTTGTCTGATCTCTGTTATTGCAAATCCCAGCAGGAATTCTTTTTCTTCATCTATCCTGCTCTTCATGTCAAGTGTAAATACCTGAATTACAGCACCATCTATAATTTTCAGAAAACTTACAAAAGTGTCGCCGGTATCCTGGGTCAGACCATAAACATCCGCATTTCTTACCCTGTTGCTAACTACAGTTGAGCGTGTCCTGAACCTTGACAGTATATCAATTTTATCCTTTATCATTTGTGCCTCTTCAAACCTGAAGTCGCGGGAACAATTTGCCATAAGTTGTTGTAAATGTTCAATTACCGATGATATATTTCCTTTCATAATATCTCTTATCTGCTTTATACCTGCCATATATTCCGCCTCATCCTGCAGCCCGACACATGGCGCTTTACAGTTACCCAGATGGTATTCGAGACATACTCTGAATTTCTTTGATTTAATATTTGGCGCTGTAAGGTTCAGGCTGCATGTTCTCAGTTTATATAGCTGCCTGATAAGATCAATTAACGTTTTAACCATTTGTCCTGAAGTATACGGACCATAGTACTCCGATCCGTCCTTTATGTTGTTTCTTGTGCTGAATACCCGTGGAAATGGTTCATTTTTGACACATATCCATGGGAATGTTTTATCATCCTTAAGAAGAATATTGTACCTGGGCTGATGTGTTTTAATAAGGTTATTCTCAAGCAGCAGTGCATCTGATTCATTATCCACCACTATATGACTCAAGCCGGATGCTTTTTTAAGCATTACGTTGGTTTTCCCTGACTGGTTTCTGCCAAAATATGAGCTTACCCGTTTTTTCAGATTTTTTGCCTTACCGACGTATAACAGGTTTCCTGATGAATCCAGAAATTGATAGACTCCCGGTTTTTCGGGCAGAATTGAAATTATTTGTTCAGGGTTTATGGACATCCGGCAAAAATAATAAATTTATCAGGATTGCTTCGTTTCGCTCGCAATTGAGGGTGTCTTAAAAGACAAGAAATTACCCCCAACCCCCCGAGGAGGGTGTTATAAAGTATTGATAATAAGTAAGTCCCCCCATGAGGGTCCCGAAAGCTTTCTGGATAGGGGTAAGACAGGAAAAGAGGCTTTTGAGACACCCTCTAAGCAATCTATATCCAATAAAGAAAATCCTTAAAACTGATTATCTCCGTGGCAAGCCACGTGGATTTATTTAACCAAATGATAATTATTATATCAGTTCTATTCCACAAATAACGGAACATGACAGAAATTCTTTCCATCAAACAGTCCCTTGTCACTAATTTTAAGTTCGGGGATTACCAGGAGTGCCATAAATGAAAGTGTCATAAAGGGAGCAGACATTTTGCATCCCAGGTTCTTCACTGAGTCTGATAATTTCTCATATTTTGAAGCCACCTCTGCACATGGTTTATCTGACATTATCCCGGCAATATTGAGTTGAAGAGAATTAATCTTACCATCAGCTGCAATTGAGAGTCCTCCTTTAAGATTAACAATTTCATTTACAGCTGCAATAATATCCCTGTCGCATGCACCCGCTGCTATAATATTATGGCTGTCGTGTGCAATCGAGCTTGCAAATGCTCCATGTTTAATTCCAAAACCTTTAATAAATCCCACTGCCGGTTTTGCATCATTATACCTGTCCTTTACAATAATCTTTAATATATCTTCTTCGGGTATCGACTCCACCACCTCATCCGGTACTGTTTCTCTTATCATTTCCTTTGTAAGCAGTTCTCCATCGAAAGCATTTATCACCCTGAATCTCCTTCCAATATTTTTTATGCTGATATCCTCCTCTGATATTTTACTGCATTTAAAGTTGTTAATAGGTTTTCCAGGTCTGTACTTAAACAGCACATTCCCCCTGTCAAAAACTCTTGTTCCCTCTATCCATGTTTCCATTACATTCATTTCTTCCAGGGTGTTAACCATTATTAAATCGGCCAAATCGCCTGGTTTCAGCATACCGGCATCCAGATTATAATGTTCAGCCGGATTTATAGTTGCACTTCTTATGATATCGAACGGGTCAAAACCTTCAGATATCAGTTTAGCAATTATTTTATCAATATGTCTTTTTTCTAGCATTTCCGGATGCAGGTCATCGCTGCAAAGCATAAGCTTTTCCGGGTCTGTTCTATAAAGTTCTTTAAGTGAATCAATATTTCTTGCTGCACTTCCTTCCCTGATAATTATTTTCATCCCCATGTCCAGCTTTTCTTTTGCTTCTATTATTGTACTGCATTCATGATCTGTTGTAATTCCTGCTTCTATATATTTTTTCAAATCCTTACCTGATAATTCCGGGGCATGTCCATCAACAGGCTTACTCATTCTTTTTGCTATTTTTAGTTTCTCCATTATCTCTTTATCTTCTGACAGCACACCCTGGTAATTCATCATTTCAGAAAGATGTGTTATTTCTTTCTTCTTTAACAGATACTTAATGTCTTTACTGTTCAATATAGCCCCGCTTGTTTCAAGATTTGTTGCCGGTACGCATGACGGAGCACCAAACCAGAATTTCATCGGTACTTTATTCCCATCCTTTATCATATAATTAACTCCCCTTAATCCCATCACATTGGCTATTTCGTGCGGATCCGCTACCACACCTATTGTTCCATGTGGAACACTTGCCTGAGCAAAAGCTCCGGGATTCAACATTGAACTTTCTATATGAATATGTGCATCTATTATTCCCGGCAAAATATAATTCTTCGTCTCCTTTTCTATTCTTCTAATCTCTTTTATTCTTCCACCCTCTATGTGAATACATGCAGAATATATTTTCCTTGTATGTATATCAACCAGCTTTCCCTCTATTTCTTTAAATATATTTTTCATAAATAATATTTTTGTTCCACGTGGAACACTTTACCTGCCTAAATATATTAGCAATATATTAACATCCGATGGTGAGACTCCGCTGATTCTTCCCGCCTGTCCGATATTCGAAGGTTTAATTCTTTTAAGTTTTTGCCTTCCCTCCGTTGATATCGATACGAGTTCGTCGTAGCTTATATCATCTGGTATTACAAGATTTTCAAGCCTTTTTATTTTATCTGCTATTATCTTTTCTCTCTTAATGTATCCCTCATATTTAATCTTTATTTCAGCTGATTCTGCAATTTCATTATATCTTTTTGATTTTTCTATTTTTAACTTCTTTTCACCCTTTATTTTTTGTAATAATTCTCCTGTTTTTATTTGTGGCCTTGCTGCTATGTTTATTGCTTTTGTTTTCTGCTTTATACTGCTTGAATTTTTTTCTTCCAGGTATATGTTAATTTCTTCTGGCGCAATGCTTGTTCTTTTCATATATTCTATTACTTCTTCTGTCATTTTTTCCTTCTCTTCAAGGATTCTTATTCTTTTTTCATCTGCCATTCCTATTTCGTATCCTTTTTTTGTTAACCTTTCATCTGCATTATCCTGTCTTAGCAGTATCCTGTATTCCGCTCTTGATGTAAACATTCTGTATGGCTCATCTACACCTTTCGTAACCAGATCGTCAATTAAAACCCCTATATAAGCTTCATCTCTTTTTATTACTAATTCTTTTTCTCCTCTCATTTTTAAAACTGCATTTATTCCTGCCATTATTCCCTGTGCTCCCGCTTCCTCATATCCCGTAGTACCGTTAATTTGTCCTGCGAAATACAAATTCTCAATCTTTTTTGTTTCCAGAGTATGTTTTAGTTGTGTTGGCTGAAAGAAATCATATTCTATTGCATATCCTGGTCGGAATATTTCTATTTTCTCCAAACCTTTTATTTTCCTTAAAGCATTAATCTGTGCTTCTAGTGGAAGGCTGCTCGCAAATCCGTTCACATAATATTCAATTGTATTATTCCCTTCAGGTTCTATAAAAAGCTGATGTGCATTTCTTTCTTTAAATGTTACTATTTTATCTTCTATACTTGGGCAATATCTCGGTCCTCTTCCTTTTATTCTTCCCTGAAAAAGAGGGCTGAATTTAAGTCCTTTTCTTAATTCATCGTGTGCTTCTTCATTTGTATGTGTTATGTAACAGCTTTTTTGTCTTTTTAATCCTATACTCTTCGATATATAAGAGAATTTCCCCGGTTCTTCATCTCCTTTTTGTTCTGCCAGTATTTTGAAATTAATTGTTCTTCCATCTATTCTCGGACTTGTTCCTGTTTTCAGTCTTTCTACTGTGAAACCCAATTCTGCAAGCTGCTCACTAAGTCCTGTAGAAGAAGCATCTCCTGATCTTCCTCCCTTAATATTTTTGAAACCTACATGCATTATTCCATTCAGGAATGTTCCGTTTGTTAATATTATTGAATAAGCATTGAACCTTGCTCCAAATGATGTTTCTATCCCTTTTACATTGTTATCTCCTATTATAAGCCTGTTTGCTTCCTCCTGCCATATATTCAGATTTTTTGTTCTCTCCAGAGCCTTTCTCCATTCAATTGAAAATTTCTGCCTGTCGCATTGTGCCCTTGGACTCCACATTGCTGGTCCTTTTGATTTATTGAGCATTCTGAACTGGATCATGCTTTTGTCTGTTACCAGGCCGCTCATTCCACCAAGTGCATCAATTTCTCTTATGATCTGACCTTTTGCTATACCACCCATCGCAGGATTGCATGACATTTGTGCCAGCTTTGTCATATCCATTGTTATCAGTAATGTTTTTGCTCCCATCTTTGCGGCAGCATGTGCTGCCTCACAACCAGCATGCCCTCCTCCTACAACTATTATATCATATCTTAAATCCATTCGCACTTAAATTTTTGCTTTTAATAGCCATTCATTTTCTTTTCTTCTCATTACATACATTTCTTCTTTACTTTTATCATTATAGCCGCATAAATGAAGCGTTCCATGTATCATTACCCTTAACATCTCCTCCTCTAAACTAACTTTATAGTTATATGCATTTCGTTTGACCGTTTCTTTGCTTATATACACCTCTCCGTTTACCTTTTTACCGACACTATAA
This sequence comes from uncultured Rikenellaceae bacterium, assembly GCA_964535035.1. Lineage (GTDB taxonomy): Bacteria > Bacteroidota > Bacteroidia > Bacteroidales > VadinHA17 > LD21. The sequence goes on along the minus strand of CAZHRV010000082.1, from coordinate 17,727 downwards.
TCGAATGTTATTACATCTGTTAATGAATTTCTTTTCAAAAATTCTCTGTTAATTTCAATTAGTTCTTTATCATTCGTTATAATAAAATAAAGGTCACCCGGAATTTTTGATTCCTCAATGATGACCTTTTCAATTATTTTCACCTTTTTTCTGCTCTTTTTCAGCCTGTATTTAATACTGTCATAAAATATATCTATTCTCAAGATTTAATGTTTTTAAATTTCATTTTTACACTGTTCCCTTTTTTGTTGAATCGTATGCCGTCAGCAAGCTTGCTCATCAGGAAAATACCTCTCCCGTCTATAGCCTCAATATTCTCAGGATCTGTTGGATCAGGAATTTCCGCTGGCATAAAACCTTTTCCTTCGTCTGTTACTATAATTATTAGTTCATTCTTACTTAATTTAATCTCTATATCTACTATTTTCTTTTTGTCTGCTTTGTTTCCGTGAATAATAGCATTATTAACTGCTTCAAGTGTTGATACAAGTATCTTTCCATAATTTTCCTTGTTTATCCCCGCTTCTCCTGTTATATTATCAATAGCATTTTCAACAGCCCTGAGGTTGTCAATTTTTGATTCTATCCGTAATTTTTTGATCATTTTATTTTTAACGGCATTTTCTTTATACTTAATTTGCTCCATTTTGTTTCACTATTCCCTACATTTTTGCTATCCATTGTTCCGGATCCAGGTATTTCTGATCAAAAATCATAAACTTCATATTACAATTTTCATCTCCTGACGGTTTCCTGAATACTTCTCCAATTTCCTGTTTTGTTTCAACTTTATCTCCTGTTTTTACTTTTACATTTACCAGATTGTTATATACTGTCAGAAAATTTCCGTGTCTTATTATTACTGTCATATTAGCGCCGGAAATTGGCAATATAGATGTTACTTCTCCTTTATATACACTTCTGACTGTCGTTCTTCCAGAACTTGTTATTTCAATTCCTAAATTATTCTCTGTTACATATTTCAGAACAGGATGCTGATGTACTCCGAACTTGTTTGTTATTATTCCCCTTTCTACAGGCCAGGGTAATCTTCCCTTGTTCTCCGTAAAATTTTCACCAATAAGCTTCTGTTCAGGGGTCATATCCGTTGCCCTTTCTTTTTTTCTTTCTTCTGCAATTATTCTAGCAATTTCATCTTCTATTTTCTTTGCTACTCTCTTTTTTTCATTCAGTTCCTTTCTTAATTGCCTCTCTTTTGTACTTAAATTTTTTATTATTCTTTGTCTTCTTGTTCTTTCCTGCTGTAGCAAATTCTTTTGTGTTTCTTCTTTTTCTTTTAAATCTGTAATTCTGCCAAGATCTTTCTTTAGTCTGTTTTTTGTATCTTCGATTTGTTCTTTAAGCTCCATTATTATTTCAGCTTCATTCCTGCGGTATTTTGATATCTGCTGCAAGTATTTGAGTCTTTTATATCCCTGGTTAAAGTCCTCTGCCGATAGAATATACACAATATCCGGGTAACTTTTTTTTGATTTATATAAATTGTTTATAGCTTTTGAATAGTCCTTTTTAAGCCTTATGAGATCGTTTTCCATCATTTCAATGCCCAGTTGATTTATTTCTATTCGTTCTGTCAGCAGGTCCATTTCATCACCCATTCCGCTTATCATTGATTCTCTCAGATTTAACTTGTTTCCCAGAATTATTAATGCATTAAGTCCTTCGCTCTTCTCTTTTTCTGTGTTTATTAACATATTGTCCACATAGTTGATCTCCTCGAGTGTTTTTTTTCTTTTTTCTTCAAGTTCAGCTTTATTCTGCCCTGATAACATTACCGGGAAAATTAAAATCACGATAAATAATGTTGCCACCTTTTTCATTTCAACAATACTTTCTCATATTTTTTACCCGGTATAAATGTTATATCATTTTCCACTCCCTGTTCAAATTTTTCAATATTTACTTCAATCCTTTCATCTTCTTTGCTGCTTTTTATCGTTATCTTCCTAGCTAAATAACAGTTTTTATACTTTTCAAATTTCTTAAAATCAATTGCAAATTTTCTTTCCGTTATTTCATCTTCAATAATTACACTTGTTACTTTCATCTTTTCGCAATCGACTGTGAAATGTGTTTTCTTTCCCTTTAATTCATTATCAATGTAAGCAGTATTTTTATTACATTTCACGATCCTGTTATCACCATTTACAATTATAAAATCTCCTAATATTATCGGTAATATTTCTGTTGTTATTCCATATTTCTTATTCAAATAACTTGTTGATCCATAATATAGTTTCTTATTTATCCGGTCATTAACCAAAATTGAATCTGATGTTATTAATATTCTGGCGCCCTCAATACCAGACCGGTTTCTTATACTGATTAAATATGTCTCCGTGTTATTATATTTAATGTATCCAAGCAGCTTTTCGTTTTCACCTTCTGTAAAAATATTTATTTCTGCTTTTATTATATTGAAATTATTATTTGTGATGTTCAAAGACTTTATCTCCTCATAACCAATAGCTTTTTTTCCGCCTCCATCAGGCCTGGCTACTGTCTCTTTTTTTACAATAGCACATCCTGTAATAAAAGTCACCAGGAATAATATTAACGCTTCTTTCTGCAATTTTCTATTTCTTTTAGCAATTTAATTTTTGTATTGTCCAGTTTCAATGCTTTTTCCCAGTTTATAATAGCTTGTTCACACTTTTTATTCTTCATTAAGATATATCCGAAATGTTCATAATATTCTGCATCATCGCCGCCGCTGTCAATTATTTCCTTAAATATTTTCTCTGCTTCCCTTAGTTTTCCTCTTTTATACAGGACCCAACCGTAAGTGTCAAGATATGTATTATTATTTTCTTCTGTTTCAATTACTTTTCTTGCCATTGTTTCAGCTTCTTTCAACCGCTTATTCTGTTCCGCCAGATAATATGCGTAATTATTAAGTGTCATCATGTCGTCATTATTTGTTTTCAGTGCCTCTTCAAATGTTTCGAATGCTTTTTCATATTCCTTCATCCGGTAATAGAGGTCTGCTTTCATTGAAAGAATTTGCATGACCATCTCCTGATTGTTACCTGCCAGTATAGTTGCTTTATTCAATTCTTCATTTGCTGTTTCATAATTTTTGTTTTCCATTGCACCTGTTGCATACAATACTTTAGCCAGAAATGATCTGTTAAATTTTGTTGCACATTCTTTTCCTCTTTCCTCCAGCTTTTTATAGTTCCCTGTATCGAGATATAACAGCAACAATTTTTCGAAAGCAAAATAATTATCCGGTTGTTTCATAATTATCTCTTCAAGCAGATTTTCAGCTTCATTGTAATTATTCTTCTGTATCAATACTTCCGGTCTTAGTATCTGTACAATATGATCATTCTTATATTCTGCTTCAAGGAGCAGCAATGCCATCTGCAGCCTGTTGTTGTTTTCTTCGATAAGCTTCGGTATTTCAATCATTCTCGCAAATAAAGTAAGTTTATCTTCCCTTCTGATATTATCATTCAGAATCACCTTGTTAAGTATTATAAAAAGTTCATTATAACTTTTCTGATTTATCAGAAAATCACATAATGAAAGTTGTGTTTGTGGATCTTCAGGATAGTTTTCTATCATCTTGTTATAAACATCCATTGCCATATTATTCTTCCCTTGTCCCCTGTAAATTTCTGCAAGAAGTCCGTTATATAATATTTCGTCCGGGTAAATCTTAAGCAGCATTTTAATTTTTTCAAGTGCCTCATCATATTCTTCTGCCCACATAAGATTTTTAACTGAGGCAACAGTGGAAGATTTATTTATTCCATATTCTTTATCTATATTTTCAAATATCCTGTTAGCCTGATCAAACTTTCTGTTTTCTGAGTAAAGGTTACCAAGAGTCATTTTCATCTCGGTTTTTTCAGGGTAATATTTTATTGCCTTTTCATAGTAAACTATAGCACTATCAAGCTTTTTTTCCTGATAGTATGTACTGGCAAACAACATTAGATACCATAGATTTTCATGCTCTATTTCAACAGCTTTCTTAAGATATTTTTTTCCTGATTCGATATCTCCTGTTGCCATTAATATCTGTGCCATCTGGTAATATGCGGCATCGTTTTCAGGATTTATTTTTACACATTGTTCAAAAAACTTTAAAGCATCCCCGCTATTTCCTGTCAGTTTCAGTTTTATCCCTTCAACGTATAAACGATCAAAAGCCAGTGAATCATATTCCTTAATCTTCCCGGTTAATGATGGAGTTATTCTTTTTTCGCATGAACTTATTATAACGACTATGCATATAATCGGCAAAATATAATACTCTATTTTTCTCATAATCATTTTTTCCTGTGTGTCCGAATCCATCTGCTTCCCTCTTTGTAGTTTTTAGCTCCTTTATTTCTATCCATTCTTCCTTTTCTTGTTTTGAAATAATTATCTGACATATTCTCTCTCCATTTTTAACAATAAATATCTTTTCCGACAGGTTTATCAGTATTATACACACCTCTCCACGTTAATCTGCATCTATTGTTCCGGGGGAATTAAACACTGTGATGCCTTTTTTTATTGCAAGTCCGCTTCTCGGTCTTACCTGGGCTTTATAACCCACAGGTAATTTAACGAATAAACCTGTTGGTATTAATGCCCTTTGCAGGGGTTTCAAAATTATTACTTTATCTATATTGGCTCTAAGGTCCACTCCTGCAGATAATTCTGTAGAATATTCTGGAAGAGATTGTTTTGACTTATTTATTATCCTAATTATCATTATCAGCTCTTCTTAAAAAATACACTTATAATTTTATCCCTGTACTGTGCATACATGATAAATATTAATATTAAAAATGTATTAATAACAAGTTCCCAAAACAGGTTTCTGTATTCTATCAACCTGCTGAACACAACCATTCCCGTAGCAAGTGCAAAATAAGGAATTAGTTCTTTCATATTATATTCAATCTTATAATGTTTTTCTGCAAATATAAATGACATTATTATCATAGCTCCGTATGCAGCAACGTGTGCCCAGGCAGATGCCATATAACCGTAAACAGGTATAAGTGTGACATTTATTATTACCGTTATCACACTTCCAATCAATGTAATATATATTCCATATTTTGTAAGATCATTCAGTTTGTACCATATGCTGTGATTCAGATAGATCCCATACAGCAAATATCCCATACTTACAATCGGGACCACAACAATGGCTTCTCTGAATGATTCTCCTATTATTAGCTTTGTTCCTGATATATATAAATTTATAAGCAGATAAAGAATTAGCATAACTATCACAAAATACTTCATTATGAATGCATAGCTCTGTTTTGCGTTTTCCTTCTTTGCTCTTTCAAAAAAGAATGGTTCTGCCGCAAACCGGAACATCTGAATGAAAAGAGCCATCAGTACTGCGATTTTATATCCTGCACCGTATTCTCCGACTGTTGCCAAACCGTTTTCCTCGCCTGTCATTCTTCGCAGTATTACCTTATCCAGAGTATCATTTATTGATCCGCTGAGTCCTGCAATTAACAGCGGCATTGAATATGTAAGCATTTTCAGCCATATGATTCTGTCAAACACAGGCTTAATCCTTATTATAAAGGGCAACAGCATAACCATTGTTGCCAGGCTTCCTATAAGATTGGCAATGAATACATATCCAACCCTGTAATCAGGATTATAAACTGATCTGAACCATCCGTCGCTTTTTTCATAAATCCCTGGTGCTGCCAGGAGCAAAAACAGTACTGTTGTGATAATAATAATAACATTTGCTATTTTAATAATACTGAATATTACAGGTCTCTGTTCCTTCCTCAGCCATGCAAATGGTATTGCCGTAAATGAGTCTATTGCCACAATAGCGGCAAACATTCTTATGTAATCATGATTGTTCCTGTAATTCAGTACTGCAGAAACCGGTTCTATAAATATATTGACAAGAATAAAGAACAGCGATGATGTCACAAGGAGGCTTAACAGAGTTGTGCTGTACACCCTGTCGGCATCTTCCCTTTTCTGCGTAAACCGGAAGAAACCGGTTTCCATACCATAGGTCAGCACTATCAGTAAAAACACCATCCATGCATAAAGTTCAGTAACAACGCCATATTCTGCTTTATCAAAAATCCTGGTGTAGAAGAAGGTCATAATGCCATAATTCAGAAAACGCGGCACTATTGTTCCAAACCCGTATATGGCTGTTTGTTTTGCTAATATCCTGACTTCGTTCACTTTATATTATTTCGGCAATCTGAATATCATCGATGCTTTCCCGGACAAAGATCGGAAAACATGAAAAATATCATATTTTGAAATTCATTTCTTTCGCTATCGTTCAAAGTTAAATATCTTTGCTTTCAGAATTGCAGAACGTTATTAACCAAAATCCACTATTCATGAACAATACAACTACCAGGATATTTTCATTGTTATTCCTGTTTCTTTTTACTTCCTGCAATGCTCCCGGAGGTAATGAGAATACTATAGTTCTTATGAAAACCACGCTGGGCGATATTAAAATAATCCTTTATGATGACACTCCCTTTCACCGTGATAATTTTATCAAACTTATCAATTCTGGTTTTTACGAAGGTATTTCTTTTCATCGTGTTATCAATGGCTTTATGATCCAGGCCGGAGATCCTGTAACACGCAGTGTTCCTATTGATATATCTGCAGATTCTCTTAATACTTATACCATCCCCTCCGAATTTCTTCAGCACCATTTTCATAAAAAGGGTGCTCTGGCTGCGGCCCGTGAGGGTAATGATGTCAATCCTGAAATGAGGTCCTCGGGTACTCATTTTTACATAGTACACGGCAGTAAATTTACTGATGCAGAGCTTAACCAGGCTGAACAGATGATAAACAGCAATATCAGACAGGCATTATTCAACAAATATATCCGTCATTTTACTGATAGTGCAATATTGTCCGGCGTTCCTCTTTCCGACGGTGAAGTACAGGAAAAAGCATCAGAAAAGATATTTAATTATTTTACTACTGAGGATTTTTATAAAATACCCGATGATCAGCGTGACGTTTACAAAATAACAGGCGGGGTTCCGCGTCTTGACGGTACTTACACTGTATTCGGTGAGGTGGTTTCAGGACTGGATGTTGTTGATAAAATCGCAGAAGTAAAAACCGACCAGGCTGACAAACCTTTAAGCGATATTAAAATCCTGAAAATGAAAATTGTAAAAAAATAATTCCATATTCTTTAATACTTCTTTTTCATGCTGGAAAAAATTGACCATCTACTGACTGAGATCTCATCATTTTCTGCAAAAACCATCGAAGAACTTGAATCATTCCGCATTAAATTCCTCAGTAAAAAAGGTATAATTTCAGATCTTTTTGAGGAGTTCAGGAATGTTTCCGCTTCAAGTAAAAGGGAGGTGGGCCAGAGGCTTAATGAACTGAAACAGAAGGCTCATGATAAATTTAATACACTCCAGCAGGAATTACAGTCGTTTGATGTTCAGTCTGTTACAAGCGATCTGACACGGCCCTCTTATCCATGGCCAAAAGGAACACGCCATCCCATATCCGTAATCAGGAATGAGATAATAAACATTTTTGAACGTATCGGTTTTACAGTTTCTGAAGGTCCGGAGATCGAGGATGATGATCATGTCTTTACCAGGCTTAATTTTTCTCCTGAACATCCAGCCAGGGATATGCAGGATACTTTTTATATTTCAAGATTATCTTCTGAAGATTCTGATCCACGCGATATTGTTTTGCGTACCCATACTTCTTCCGTCCAGGTTCGTGTGATGGAAAACCAGAAGCCGCCTATCAGGACAATCTCTCCCGGACGTGTATTTCGTAACGAAGCTATTTCTGCAAGGGCTCATTGTATTTTTCATCAGGTTGAGGGTCTCTATATTGATGAAAATGTATCTTTTGCCGATTTGAAGCAGACTCTTCTCTTTTTCGCCCGGGAAATGTTCGGTAAAGAGACAGAAATACGCCTGAGGCCTTCATATTTCCCTTTCACGGAACCTTCGGGAGAGATGGATATCTGTTGCAGCATCTGCGGCGGCAGTGGTTGTAATGTTTGTAAATATACAGGGTGGCTGGAAGTTCTTGGTTGCGGAATGGTCCACCCTGCAGTGCTGGAGGCATGCAATATCGACAGCCGAAAATATACAGGATTTGCCTTTGGAATGGGTATTGAAAGACCTGCCATGTTAAAATACCAGGTTAATGATCTTCGGCTCTATTTTGAAAACGACATCAGGTTTCTTGGACAGTTCAGAACTGCTTTTTAAATATTTGAACATTTATATTTCATCATATAATAATTTAATTTTAATGGTATGATGGAACCCACATGTAGCTGATTATTATAATGGCGTTTAGCTTCGCTGAGCTCGCAAGCTCGATTGTGTATGTAAATACATGTGTTTTTCATTTATTGTTAACTGTTTATAAAAAACATTAAAGAGAAATGAAACAAGAGGAGGTTTCGGTTCCGCTTTGTGACAGATGTTCAGCAGAGACCGGTGCTATATTCAGGTATCTCACACCTGATGAAGTCAATCTGATAAATTTTGAGAAGGAGTTCCGTCAGTATAAACGTGGAGAAATACTCTACAACGAGGGAGGCAGGATAAGCGGATTCTATTGCATACACAGTGGTATAATAAAAGTATTCCAGACCGGTTTTGACGGAAAGGAACAGATAATACGTTTCGCAAAACCGGGAGACATAATAGCTTACCGCAGCGTTCTTAGCAACGAGCCTGCATGTACCTCCGCCAAGGTTATTGAAGATTGCCAGGTATGTTTCATTCCTTCCGATATTCTTATTTCACTTGTAAAAACCAACTCTATTTATGCTCATGAGCTTCTTAAACTGGCTTGTCATGAGCTTGGCGAGGCTAACTCTTTTATTACTGATATTGCACAGAAAACTGTCCGTGAAAGGCTTGCAGAGATTCTTCTCCTTCTTGTTAAAGACTTTGGTCTGGATGATCAGAATTACCTGAAGATATCACTCACGCGTGAGGAGCTGGCAAATATTGTTGGTACAGCCACCGAATCGGTGATCAGGCTTCTTTCTGAATTTAAATCAGACAAGTTTGTAGAGCTCAACGGCAGAAAGATCAAAATACTGAATAAAAAAGGGCTTTTTAAGATCAGTAATGTTTTTAACTGACAGTTACCTTATGTTTTAAAAAAGAGAGCCTGTTTTATTGTCCGGTATCTTCCCGAGATGTCTGTATGCATGTTCTGTAGCCTCCCTGCCGCGAGGAGTCCTCTTAAGAAATCCCTCTTTAATGAGGAACGGCTCATAAACCTCTTCAATAGTGCCGCTTTCTTCACCCACGGCTGTGGCTATGGTATTTATTCCCACAGGTCCTCCGTTGAATTTATCGATTACGGCAGAAAGGATCCTGTTATCCATTTCATCAAGTCCATACTGGTCAATATTCAGTGCACTAAGACCGAATTTTGTTATTTCCTGATCAATTTTACCTGTTCCTTTTACCTGGGCAAAATCTCTTATTCTTCTTAGTAAAGCATTGGCAATCCTTGGTGTTCCCCGGCTTCTTTTTGCTATCTCAACAGCAGCGGTATCTTCAATTTTCACTTCAATTATCCCGGCTGATCGTTTTACTATTCCCGTCAGAACCTCATGATCATAGTATTCCAGATGAAATTTTATTCCAAACCGTGCTCTAAGCGGACTGGTCAGCAGACCTGACCGTGTTGTGGCGCCAACAAGTGTGAATTTATTAAGAGAGAGCTGTACTGATCTTGCACTTGGCCCCTTGTCTATCATTATATCTATCTGGAAATCTTCCATTGCCGAATAGAGATACTCTTCCACGACAGGGCTCAAGCGGTGTATCTCATCTATGAAGAGCACATCTCCCTCTTCAAGGTTTGTTAGCAGGCCGGCCAGGTCGCCAGGTTTATCAAGTACCGGTCCGGATGTAACACGTAATTTTACCTTGAGTTCATTGGAAATAATATTGGCAAGTGTTGTTTTTCCCAGTCCCGGCGGACCGTGCAGCAGGACATGATCGAGAGATTCTCCTCTTTGCTTTGCTGCAGTTACAAAGACTATCAGATTGTCAATTACCTGTTTCTGCCCTTTAAAGTCATTGAAGCATAATGGTCTGAGTCGTTTTTCAAATTCCCTGTCAACTACAGAAATATTCTCTTTCCCGATAATGAAATTCTCTTCCATGAAGCAAAGTAACTATTTTATAAGCTTGATATCGCTTTCCGGAAGATTAATTTTTACACCATTGATACTTATTTCAACATCATCCTTATATGTAATGGTCAGAACAGTGTTTCCCTCTTCATCATATTTTTTCCATGTTCTCTGGCGTATTCCCGTCTGGTAATACTGTACTTCCTTTACCCTGCCTGATCCATAATAATAAATTTGCTGTTTGTCAGGATTTCCCTGCACATAATTTCCTCTGTACTGCAATGTTCCGTCAGGATAATAGGATTTCCATTGTCCGTCCTTTAAGCCTATAATGTAATTACCCTCCTCAGTATAATCACCTGATGTGAACTTCCAGGGGCCGTTTCTTTCTCCGTCAGAGTACTGGCCCGTAACAATAACACTTCCTTCCCTGGAATATTCTGTAAATGATCCGTCACGAAAGCCCTGGAAATATTCTTCTTCCCTGAGGATTGATCCGTCATTATAATACCATTGCCATAAACCATCAGGTCTTCCGTTATTGTAAGATCCTGTTTGTTCCACTTTTGATAAATTATTATAGAACTTCCACAAGCCTGAGCGTCTGTTGTCATTATAGGTTCCCTCAGCTTTAATCCGCCCATCGGGAAAATAATCTTTCCATTTACCGTTCAGGTTTCCGGATTCATCAACAATGCCTTCAGATAACAATAATCCATTATCATTGTAGATAAATGCATTGCTTACCTTACCGTTGTTTCCATATTCCCTGTGTACTCCAACAGGGACATTATTCCTGTATGGTCCGTTGTATATAAGCTTTCCGCTGCTATCATACCTGTTAATGATCTCTATATCCGGTTCATCCTCGACTCTTGATTTAACAATAGCCCCATTGTCATATAGCATTGTAAGAACAAGCATGCCTTTTTTGTCATATTCTTTATAGTAACCGTGAAGCTGATCATCTTTATAGGTCTTTTCCGTTTTTATTGTTCCTCCCGGATAGAATTCCTTCCATTCTCCCTGTTTCAGGCCCTTGTTATCCGTTCTGTTTATTCTCTCCCGGCTTATCAGAAAATCATTATTGTATTCAAAAAGAGTGATAATATTGCCGTTTTTATCATATTCTTTTGATAATCCCTCTTTTTTCCCCGAATTATAGGTATATGTCTGCTTTATTTTCCCGTCAGGGAAGTAGATATACGCCGTTCCCTCTTTTTTGTCTCCGGCAAAAAGCTCTTTTGACCAGATGTAAAGACCCTGTGACGGGTCTTTTTTATATTTATAATAGTACCCGTTCTTTTTTCCGAACAGGTAACTTATTTTATCTGTCGTATCACCAACCTGGTCGTAGAACAGCCAGATACTGTCAAGCATTAAGTTTGTATATCTTCCTTCCGACTTTTTTATACCTGTTACATAATAACTTTTCCAGAATCCGTCAGGTTTTTCGTTTTTTATTATTCCTTCGCTTGAAGCAGTGCCGTTTGGATATTTGAATACATGGTAACCATCTTTAATTATTTCACTTGTTTGTGCGGTTACATTTATTCCGGTAAAGACTATCAGAAATATGATAAGTATTTTTTTCATTATTTAAAGACCAAGCTTGTTTGATATCTCTATCATTCGTTTAATCGGTTTCCTTGCTTCTTTTATTATATTTTTATCTATAAATATTTCAGGTTTTTCATTTTTAAGGCAATTATAAATCTTTTCAATTGTTATCATTTTCATGAAATTACATTCGCTGCAGCCGCATGTTGAATCTTTTGGAGGTGCTGGAATATATTCTTTTTCAGGATTTTTCTTTTTCATCTGATGAATAACTCCCGGTTCTGTTGCCACAATATAACAATTGCCATTATCTTTTCGTGTAAATTTAATCAATGCTGTTGTTGACCCTATGAAATCGGCTATCATTCTTACAGGAAGTTCACATTCAGGATGTACTATTACTTTAGCCTGAGGATTCTTGTCTTTTAAATTTAATATAGCTTCAAGTGAAAATTTTTCATGTACATGACATGATCCGTTCCATACAACAATATCTCTTCCTGTATTATTTATTACATGGTTACCAAGATTTCTGTCAGGTGCAAATATTATTTTTTCTTCTTCCGGTAAAGAATTTACAATCTGTATAGAATTTGATGAAGTACAACATATATCAGATAATGCTTTAATCTCAGCTGTGGTATTGACATATGTTATAACCGTTCTTCCCGGATTATCCTTTATGAATTTTTTAAAATCTTCCTCTTTACAGGAGTCTGCAAGAGAACAACCTGCATTCATATCAGGTAAAAGTACCTTTTTACGAGGAGCAAGTATTTTCGCTGTTTCAGCCATAAATTTTACACCGGCAAAGAGAATTATATCTGCATCATTCTGTTCTGCTTTCTGAGCTAACGCAAGACTGTCACCTGTAAAATCCGCCAGGTCCTGAATATCACCTGTCTGATAATAATGACCAAGAATAATAGCATTTTTTTCTCTTTTCATTCTTTCTATTTCATCAATATATTCCTGATTTGTCATTAATTATTTATGTATAGTTAACATCATATATATAAAATATTTTATATAATTACTTATTATGATGATATTATTATCCTGTTAATAGTGTTTGTAAAATATTATGAATTTTGTTGTAATATTTGAAATTATTATTGAAAGAACATCTTTTAAACAGATAAGAAAACATATTTCTTTTGTAAATCAATTTGTTAATTACAATATTAACAATTGTTAAGATCAGTTTATTGATAAATAAAACAGGGCAAATGTATATATTTTAGTGTTTATTGGCGGTTTAGATTATGATATTATTTAATGATAAAATAATGATTAGAAAAGTAAAAACATAAAAAACACAAATATCATGGAATAAAAGACCAGTTATTAATTTTAATTAACATATTTAAAGACATAAATAACAAAAGAAATTAACAACTGGTTTTACTTAATAGTATTAATTTATATCTTAAAAGAATATTAAAATAAAACAAAATGATAAAAAAGAAGAAAATTGCCATGGTTTGTGATCATGCAGGATTTTTTCTTAAAAAGAAGCTTATTGCCTTTTTTAAAGATAAATATGAAATAAAGGATTTTGGAACTTTCAGTAAGAATCCTGTTGATTATCCGGATTTCGGACATCCGATGGCATCTGCAATTTCAGCAGGTGAATATGAATTTGGGATTACAATATGCAGCACCGGAAACGGCATGAATATGACAGCAAACAAACATCAGGGAGTAAGAAGTGCATTATGCTGGAATGAGGAGATAAGCCGGCTGGCACGGGAACATAATGATGCCAATATTTGTGCATTACCCGGCAGGTTTATCAATGAATCGGAAGCATATCTGATTGTTAAGACTTTTCTCGAATCATCATTTGAAGGAGGAAGGCATAAAAAAAGAATAGATAAAATACCTTTAAAAATGTATTGAAATGCTTTCAAATTCATGCAGATATGGTATCAGGGCAGTAATTTACATTGCGAGCCGGCAGGAAAAAAATAAAAAAACAGGATTGACACAGATTTCAAAAGATCTCAGTCTTCCCGCACCATTTCTGGCAAAAATCCTGCAGCAGCTTGCGCGGCAAAAGATACTCAATTCATTAAAAGGTCCTCATGGAGGATTTTCATTACAACGGGAACCTGAAAAAATTTCCCTGTTCGACATTGTAATTACTATTGACGGCGATGGTATATTTACAGATTGCTTAATTCATAATTGTAAATGCGGGAATGTGAATGATGAAAACCGGGAATGTCCGATTCATGCTGATTATGCTGAGATAAGAGAAAAGCTCCTGCAACTGTTCAAAAACACAACAATATGTAATCTTGTAGAAAAAGCAGAAGACATAAAAAAGATAATTATCTGATTAATTCTTTTCGTATCGGTTTTATTACCAGACAAACAAAAACGGAAAATACTATTCCTGCCAGATTGAAAAATAGATCTGCCAGACTACCTGTTCTGCTAACAGTCAGCCACGATTGTAAAAGCTCCATTAATGCCCCGTAAAAAAGAGGAATAAGCGAGACAAGAAACAGAAATCTTATTTTATTTATCCCTTTCCTGTGTTCAAAAACTATAACTGACATGAAAACAAAGTACATCAGAAAATGTACTATATAATCAACACCCGGAAAACTGAAAATTGTTATTCTGTCATATGTTTCAGCTCCCGAGAGACTTAGATATAAAATACCCAGCGCCGCAAGTATTGAAAAGATATTCTTTTTTATCATTCTTAATGTTTGAAACAAATTTAGTAATTGAAATAGTAATTTATTTCTAATTTCGGTATTATATTTAATAATAATGGCCGGTATATATGTTCACATACCATTTTGCAAAATATTTTGCAATTATTGCGATTTTTATCACATTATTTCACCCGGTGATCATACTGAATTCATTAAGACTCTTCTTCTTGAAGCAAAAACAAAGCAGAATTACGCCGGGAATGACCCTGTTTCAACTATCTATATTGGAGGGGGCACTCCGTCTGTATTATCTGTAAAAGAGCTGGAAACCGTTCTGAATTGCCTTAAAACATGGTTTTCTGTAGAGGATGATAGTGAAATAACAATCGAATTAAATCCTGACGATGTAACTTACAATTATCTCAAGAAGCTGAAAAAACTTGGATTCAACAGAATCAGCCTGGGTATTCAATCATGGAGTGACGAAGATCTTAAAATGCTGAACAGGAGACATACTTCAGCACAAGCAGCAACTGCCCTTCAGGATACCATTAAGGCAGGATTTGAAAACATATCAGCAGATCTTATATACGGGATACCTGGTATGGCAGTAAAAGAATGGGAAAATAATATTAATAAAACACTTGGTTACAATATTAAACATTTATCTGCTTATCATTTAACTATTGAACCGGGAACGGTTTTTGGCAAAATGAAAGACGAGGGACTGTTAAAAGAGATCGACGAAGAAGAAAGTAACATGCAATTCAATATACTTCTTAAAAGAACAGAATCGGCAGGTTTTATTCAGTATGAAATCTCAAATTTCAGTAAGCCGGGTTATTTTTCTGTTCATAATTCAAACTACTGGAATCAGGTACCCTATATAGGACTGGGACCATCTGCACACTCTTTCAACGGTTATTCCCGCCAGTGGAATGTATCTGACATGAAAAAATATATAAAACAGGTAAATAACGAAGAACAATATTTTGAAAAAGAGGAGCTGAATGCCAAAACAAGGTTCAATGAATATATTATGACATCTCTCAGGACAATGTGGGGAATAGATCTGGATTATGTGGAGAGGACATTTGAAAAAGAGGGATATGATTATATAATCAACCTGTCGGGTAAATTCATTGATTACGGACTGATGAGACGGGATAATACAAATCTGGTCCTTACGAACCAGGGTAAAATGATATCAGACAATATTATTTCAGAATTTATGATGCCGGAAAACCGGTGATCATCTTTTTGTCAGCATGAAATTAGCCTGTCCTATCATGCTGCCTTCAAGGTATAATTCGACAGTATAATTACCGATAATAAAATCCCCGGTGTTATCCAGATATATACACATCTCAATATCCTGGTTCATATAATCTGCGGTCCGGTTTGCAGAGAAAATCAGCAAACGATCTTTGTAACTGAAAACATTATCGGGACTGTTTGTTATCACCAGAGAATCGGGGCGGATTACTCTCATATAAATCCTTTTTGGCCCATCTTCGGCTATGGGATTTTCACGAAGGGTGAAACAGACCCTTAATTTATCGAGCAGATTGATCCTGGTAGTTTCCTTTCGTTTCCTGTTGAGAGCGGAAGCAACTATGTCCTTTGCCTGTATCACCGAGGCTTTTTCAACTTTGGTGCTTAATTCCTCCTTTACTTTCGAAAGCTCTTCATTTGAATCCTGAACCTTTCTTATTTCCTGTCTGAACTGTACGTTTTCCGCAACAAGAATCTTATTCCTGGTGTTGAGAGAGTCTATCTGGACTATATAGCTCTTCATTATTTCTCTCATTGTAGATATTTCGCTCCGGTATTTTTTTATCAACTGAACATTGGACGCGTTTATTGACAGCAGCTGTATTATTCTCTGTTTTTCTTTTTCAAGTTTTGCATTCAGGGTATCATTGTTTGTTTTAAGCGTGTCGAAGCTGTATGCCAGGATCCTGAGCTCATTGGCAAGAGAGTCCTTTTCATGCGTAAGTACGGTTTCCATCTCAATCATTTTGTTTTTCTGATCGAAATACATTACAACAAGGAATATAAGAACTCCTGCAAGAATAATTGAAACAGCTATCAGGCCGACAGGAACACTTTTTTTATTCTCCTGTAAATTTTGTGCCTCATTGTTTGTGTCCGTCATTCAGTTGATTTAAAAAATTTATTGGTGTGCAAAAGTAATAATATCTGATATAATAATAAAATGTCCGATTCAATGATTAAATTTACAGAAGGGCTCTAATATACTAACCGGTTAATAATCAACAATATGAGTGGATTTTATGGTGTAATCTCAAAGCATGATTGTGTTAATGAAGTTTTCTATGGAACTGATTATCATTCGCATCTTGGTACGAAACGGGCCGGCATGGTCTTTATTGTTCCTGAAAAGGGGTTCCGTCGTTCCATTCACACCCTGGAAAATTCATATTTCAGATCAAAATTTGAGGATGAGTTAAAAAATTTTGCAGGAAATTCCGGAATTGGAATAATAAGCGATACGGATCCCCAGCCAATACTCTTTAATTCACATCTTGGCCGCTTTGCAATTGTTACTGTCAGCAGACTTATAAATATTGAAGAGCTCGAAAAAGAATTCCTTAACAGGAAAAAGCATTTTACGGAAAACTTTGAAGGAAGTATAAATCCGACCGAAATGGTTGCAAACCTTATCTGTGAAAAGGAGAGCTTCGTTTCCGGTATTGAAAATGTATTGGACAACGTTAAAGGATCCTGTTCGCTGATGATCCTTACGGAAGAGGGTATAATTGCAGCCAGGGATAAGCTTGGAAGGACGCCGGTTGTGATCGGCAAAAAAGAGGGAGCCTATGCTGTCGCTTCCGAGTCCTGCTCTTTTCCAAACACCGGGTTTGAACTGGAGTATTATTTGGGACCGGGGGAGGTAGTTCATGTTACTGCAGACGGCTATACACAGCTCAGAAAACCAGGAGATAAATTGCAGATTTGTGCATTTTTGTGGGTTTATTACGGTTACCCGCCATCTTATTATGAAGGTATTAATGTTGATGAATGCCGTTACAGATGCGGAGCTCATCTTGCCCGCCGCGACAATGTGAAAGCTGATTTTGTATGCGGTATTCCCGATTCGGGTATCGGTCACGCAATAGGATATGGAAATGAAAAATGTATTCCAAATATGCGGGCATATTCAAAATATACGGCAACCTGGCCCCGCAGCTTCCTTCCCTCATTCCAGGAACAACGAGACCTTGTAGCCAGGATGAAGCTTATTCCCAATAAAGCGATAATAGAAGGTAAGCGGATGATCTTTATTGACGACAGCATAGTGAGAGGCACCCAGCTAAA
>CAZHRV010000081.1:0-50780 GCA_964535035.1 uncultured Rikenellaceae bacterium | reverse complement strand
GGTTGACCCCGGAGGATATGAAGCCATAAAAGCCCTGTTAAAAAGAGGCAGCAGGGTATCGGACTGAAGCCTGGAATAATTCTCCGATCTTATTCTTCCCACCAGAAGGCCGGGATCATAACAGGGAGATGAGATAAGTGTTAGTATCTCTCCTGTTGCCGGTTCAATAGCTACAATGCTGCCTGTCTTGTTTTGCATAAGCTGTTCGCCATAATCCTGCAGATCAAGATCGATTGTTGAAATAATATCTGCTCCCTGGACAGCCAGTGTATCGAGGCTGCCATCAGCGTATGATCCCTTTATTCGGCTGTAAACATCTACCATATAGATCTTTATACCGCGTGTTCCTCTCAGCTCTCTTTCATAGGCTTCTTCAATACCAAGCTTCCCAATATAGTCACCTGGTTTATAATAGGGATTCTGTTTAATAATGTTTTCATCCACTTCGCTGACATATCCGAGCAGATGTGAGGCGACGGATCTTGAATATTTTCTGAGGGTTCTCGGCTGAACATAAAACCCAGGATACATAAACATTCTTTCCTGAAACCGGGCATAAGTCTCAACAGATATCTGCTTTAAAAATACTGAAGGGGCCCTGAGTGAATAGCTGACAGCTGCCTTCATCCTCTCAGTAAAAAATTCTTCCGTAATTCCCAGTCCACGGCAAAATAACGAGGTATCCATGTTACCTGTCTGTGCCGGCACAACCATGAGATCATAAGCCGCCTGGTTGAAAACAATAAGCTTTTCATTCCTGTCGTATATCAGTCCTCTTGCAGGATACTGAGTTACATATCTTAAGACGTTATTATCAGCCGATAACCTGTAGGTATCTTCAACAATCTGAATTGAAAATAATTTGATTATCAGCATCACGGATGCAAGGACTATGATCCCGGCTATTACATATCTCCTGCTGGTATATGTATCTTTCATGAGCCTTTTATTTATTTCCCTTTCCTGGTATATTCCAGGAGAATAATAAAGGTTACCGAGAAAAGAGAACTTAATATAACTCTTAACAGTGTCCGGAAGAAGTCAGTAAGACGGAAAACCTCGAGATAAAACAAGGCTGTATGATGAATCAGGACTATAATTAATGTATAAATCAGGAACCATTTGAATCCGTAAATGATCATCGAAGGATCAGAACCAGGCTCATAACCATCCCTGGGTGAAATTAATCTCATAACATGGGGACGGACAAATCCTGCAAGAACCGTTGCTGATGCATGCATGCCCGGAGAGCCGCAGAACAGGTCAACAGTAAGCCCCGTGAAAAATGCAATAATAAGCAGCATCCATGACGATATCTCACAAGGAAGGAGCAAGATGAACATAATATAAATATAAGGGTTTACATAACCACTGAATTCTATATTATTGAACAACAAAACCTGCAGAAGCATCAGTATAATAAATATCAGACCATATCTTAAAATCGAATTGATCATTGAAATGTATTTTCAAGTTGAAGCTGTTCTGCTTTCTGCATATTCCCGATCACATTCACAAAATGAAGTCTTTTGAAATCTGCATTTAGCAAGACTTCAATTTTATAAAAATCTCCTCCCGGATTTTCAAAATCGCTCACTGTTCCTATTATTATCCCTTCAGGAAAGATTGCGGAGAAACCTGTTGTTTCAATTGTATCTCCCACACTGACAGGCACATGTTGTGGTATCTCACTCAGCACTGCATATTTATAGTTACGGCCATCCCAGTTTAATGACCCGAAATACCCGTTTGATTTAATTCTTGCGCTGATCCTGAAGTCAAGGTTCAGAAGCGACATGACAACAGAGAAGTTTTCGGAGCAGCCCACTATAACACCGGCGATACCTTCAGCCGAAGTTACTGCCATGTCAACTGATAAACCATGCTTTCCCCCCTTATTGATTGTAAAGTAGTTTTTCTGTTTATTTACAGAATTATCAATAACCCTGGCTAAAGAATATGTGTATTGTTGCCGGTATACTGTATCGGAAACAGAAAAAAAAAGCAGGTCTTCTTTATTTTTCAGATTCTCCAGAGTACTTTTAAGTGAAGTGTTTTCTGCTGCAAGCTCCTGGTTTATTTCCTTTAGTCTGAAATATGATTTTGTGTTGTTGATTCTCTGTTCCACTCCCCTTGTAATACCGCGCATCCCTTTTACCACCCGTGTGTTGTGATAATTATTACCCGTACTGAGCAGATAAAGTGCAATCCCTTCAAGTATAAGGAAGATTATCAGGTTGTTATACTTCGCCAGAAAATTCAGCAGGTTTCTCATTCACATTGTTAAATTACCTCATGAGGAACGGAAATTTGTCAACATTTTTTAGAGCCACACCTGTGCCGCGTGCAACAGCATGAAGGGGATCCTCAACAACATTGAACTTAATATTTATCTTATCTGTAAATCTCCTATCCAGACCTCTCAACAGAGCTCCTCCGCCAACCATGTATATTCCTTTGTTCACCACATCTGCGTAGAGCTCCGGAGGTGTTTGCTCAAGCACATTTAAAAGCGCTGCCTCAACCTTTGATAGTGATTTATCCAGGCAATAGGCAATCTCCTGGTATGAAATAGGTATTTCAATAGGCAGGGCAGTCATTATATTTGGCCCCCTGACAATATAATCGGCTGGTGGATCATCGATGTCCGGAAGGGCTGCTCCTACACCTATTTTAATATCTTCAGCAGTTTTTTCGCCAATTTTGATATTATGCTGGTGCCGCATGTAAGCCTGAATATCAGCTGTAAAGCCATCACCTGCGATCCTTATTGATTTGTTGCATACAATACCGCCCAGGGCAATTACAGCTATTTCGGTTGTACCTCCTCCAATATCTATTAACATAAAACCTTCAGGGGCCTCCACATCAAGTCCGATCCCGATAGCTGCAGCCATAGGTTCATAGATCATATAAACATCCCTGCCCCCGGCATGCTCGGAAGAATCGCGAACTGCACGTATTTCAACCTCTGTACTTCCTGACGGGATACACACCACCATCTTCAGGGATGGAGAAAAGAAACGCGGACCCCTGTTAATCATTTTGATCATTCCTCTTATCATCAGCTCGGCAGCATTAAAATCTGCAATCACGCCATCTTTCATCGGTCTGATTGTTTTTATGTTCTCATGTGTTTTACCATGCATCTGCCTTGCTGCTTCTCCTATTGCTATAAGCCTTCCCGTGTTTTTGTCTATTGCTACTATAGATGGTTCATCCACAACAATCTTATCATTGTGAATAATAATAGTATTTGCTGTTCCGAGATCAATAGCAATCTCCTGTGTTAAAAATGAAAAGAGTCCCATTTAATGATAATAATAGTTTAATGTTTAAAATGCCTTATTCCTGTAAATACCATTGCCATTTCGTTCGACGAACAGTAATCAATTGATTCCTGGTCGCGCACTGATCCCCCGGGTTGTATTACAGCAGTTATACCTGCCTTATGTGCAATTTCCACACTATCGCTGAAAGGAAAGAAGGCATCGGATGCCATCACTGATCCCTTCAGGTCGAATCCGAATGCTCTTGCCTTTTCAATTGCCTGCTTCAGAGCATCAACCCTTGAGGTTTGACCAACACCGCTTGCACAAAGCTGGTTATCCCTGGCAAGAACAATGGTATTTGATTTACTGTGCTTTACAATTTTATTTGCGAAGACAAGATCTCTAAATTCAGAGGGTTCCGGAACCCTGGGTGTAACAGGTCTCATGTCTTTTTCCGATTCGCTGCTGTTGTCTTTTTCCTGCCATAAAACGCCATTCAGTAATGATCTGTAACCGTACAGGTTCTTTTGCTGTTCTTTCCTTTCAAGGATGATCCTGTTTTTCTTCTGTTTGAGAATTTCCAGCGCCGGTTGTGTGTATTTGGGTGCAATGATTATTTCGAAGAATATTTTACCCATTTCGGCTGCAGATATCTCATCAACAGTCCTGTTAATTGCAATGATACCTCCAAAGGCTGAAACAGGATCGCATGCCAGGGCTGCTTGCCAGGCCTCTCTGATATTGTCCCTCGAGGCTGCCCCGCAGGCATTGTTATGTTTGATTATTAATACCGTTGTATCAGGAAATTCATCGATCAGATTAAAGGCAGATTCTATATCCAGCAGGTTATTATATGATATTTCTTTTCCGTGGAGCTTATCAAACAGCTTGCCCGGATCGCCGAAGAATATCCCTTTCTGGTGAGGATTTTCCCCATACCTGAGAGGATATACCTTATCTATACTTTCCCTGAAAGCCTGGATCCCTGCCTCCCTGTTGAAATACCTGAAAATTGCCGTATCGTAATTTGATGAGGTTTTAAATGAATGGGCAGCAAAAAGTTTTCTTTCCCGGAGCGTTGTAATACCCTTCTTCTCCTGCAGAATCTTCAGGAGGTCAGGGTATTGTTCCCTGTTGGAGATGATGAGTACATTGTTATAGTTTTTTGCTGCTGCTCTGATTAAAGATATACCTCCGATATCTATCTTTTCAATTATTTCATTCTCATCATTAGTGCTGCTTACCGTTTCTTCGAATGGATAAAGATCGACAATTACCAGGTCTATTTCGGGTATCTTATACTTTGCCATCTGCTCCATATCCTGAGTATTCTCCCTTCGTGCAAGAATACCACCGAAAACTGATGGATGAAGTGTTTTGACCCTGCCTCCGAGGATTGATGGATATGTAGTAAGATCCTCAACCTTATCCGCAGGAATATCCAGATCTTTAATGTAACTAAAAGTACCTCCTGTTGAATATATTTTAACATTCAGATTATGCAGAGTCCTGATTATATCGTCCAGACCTTCCTTATAATAAACTGAAACTAAAGCACTTTTGATTCTTTTATCTCTCATTATCTGATGATTATGATTGTCAGATCCTTGAAATCCTGGCGATTAAAAATATATATTTTTTTGTTAACCTCAATAAATAAGCATCATGAATATCTGCAACAGAGAATTAATTGGTCATGAGCATTCTTTTTTCTTATCTTTGAGGCTCGATAAATTTCTTTAGTTAAAAAGATGTTTTTCAGGTTATTTAAAGAAGGTATTCTGTACGCTGCTAACTCATTCCTTGTTAATAAGTTAAGAACTTTCCTGTCGTTATTTGGCATTACAATCGGGATATTTTCGATCATCTCGGTATTTACTGTTCTTGACTGGCTGGAAAAAGCGATTCGTGATTCTATTGCAACCCTTGGAGATAATATAATTTATGTACAGAAATTCCCATGGTCATTTGATCCCAACATTGAGTGGTGGGATATCATCAAATGGCCTGTGGTGTCGCTAAAGGATTATGAAGCTTTACTCAGAAGGTCAACCAAGGCCGAGGCAACCTGTTTTTCAGTCACTGAAGCAGAATCAATCCGCTATAGAAAAACCCAGGCAAATAATGCATACATCTGGGCATCCACTCATGAATTTGACGAACTCAGGTCATTTGAAATAGAGACTGGCAGATATTTTACTCCTGAAGAGTCAGCTTCAGGAAAGAATGTTGCGATAGTAGGATATGAGGTTGCTGACAGGCTTTTTGAAGGGATAAATCCTGTTGGCAAAGAGATCTCAATTGCCGGTCATAAAACGAATGTGATCGGAGTCTTTAAAAAAGAGGGTAAAGGAGGGATAAGTGACAACGGAATGGATGAGATGACACTTGTTCCGATAAATTTTGCACGTAACTTCATTAACATGCGTAATCCCTTCCTTGGATCCAACATAATGATAAAGAGTAAAGAGGGTGTTCCGGTTCAGGAGCTCAGTGATGAGGTAACCATGATTCTGAGGGCTGCTCGCAGACTTCATCCGGGGGAGAAATCCAATTTCTCTTTAAATAAGGCAAGCCTGCTGACCCAGGGCTTTGATTCGGTATTTACCGGAATAAATATCGGAGGCTGGATCATCGGGGGATTTGCTATCCTTGTAGGTGGGTTCGGGATTGCCAACATCATGTTCGTTTCGGTCAGGGAAAGGACAAATATAATAGGCATTCAGAAAGCTCTTGGGGCAAAACGCTTTTTCATACTACAGCAGTTTCTGACAGAATCGGTGTTGCTTTCAATTGCCGGAGGGCTGATTGGTGTTGTCCTTATTTTGATTGCAACTCTTGTTATAAACTACCTCTGGGAGCTTAATATGCATCTTACCTTTGCAAATGCAATGCTGGCAATCTTTATTTCAGGATTAATAGGGATTATTGCCGGTTATGCCCCTGCCTATTCAGCTTCCAGGATGAATCCTGTTGATGCAATAGGCTACTCATTCGGGTAAAATCCTGTTTTCTTCAATCCAATTTGTAAGCTCAATAAAATGTTCAACAGATAACTGCTCGGGCCTTAATCCAAAATCCTTGTAATCTTCCCTTTTCAGGTTAAATGCCGTTTTAACAGAATTTCTGAGAGTTTTTCTCCTCTGATTAAAGCTGGCTTTGATAACCTTCTGAAACAGTGATTCATCACATCCGAGTTCCCTTATACTGTTTCGCGTAAGCCGTATCACACCAGATTTTACTTTTGGGGGAGGAGAAAAAACATGTTCAGGAACTGTAAAAAGATATTCCGGAGTGTAAAAAGCCTGCAGCATAACACTCAGAATTCCGTATACTTTTGAACCCGGGGGAGAGCAAATTCTCTCAGCAACCTCTTTTTGAAACATACCGCATATTTCAATGATCTTATCCCTGTGGTCAAGTACTTTGAACAGGATCTGAGATGAGATATTATATGGGAAATTACCTATAACTGCCAGCTTATCAGGGAAATACTGATCGATATCCATCACCAGGAAATCGCCCCTTATAATTTCTTTAAGATCCGGGAAGTTTTTTTTAAGGTAATATGCTGATTCATTATCTATTTCAATGACCCTGAAATCAGGGAATTGCCTGTTTATAAGAAATCGTGTCAGAATGCCTGTTCCAGGGCCTATCTCCAGAACAGATGAGTAAGCTGAACCGGAAAGAGTGTCGGCTATTCTCCGTGCAATGTCCCTGTCTTTAAGGAAATGCTGGCCAAGATTTTTTTTAGGATTTACCATTTTCAGATCTGAAGCAGTTCCCTTCCGAATTTTCTCCAGAATGGTAATCGCTGGATTTCAAGAAATTGTAAGAAACGTTTCAGAACATTATAATACAATGTAACAAAGAGGAACAATGTCATGATCCAGATAACAGCAACATTAAAGATCATTGTCTCTATTTTAATATTACCCAGCAGCTTGTAAGGGGCAAAAAAATGTGCTCTCCCGTATTTTGAGCCCGGCCGCATAAAAATAGGATCGGCCTTCTGAATAAGTCTGGTGTCAGTCTCATATATCTTACTTGTAGTCAGTCTGTTAAGCACAATATCGGCAAGGCTTTCATTATAATCAGTTTCTCTTAACCTGAGAAACTGATCATGGCCCATTTGACTTGTTTTTAAATTGTATAACGAATCTCGCTGAAGCGATATTTCCCTGTTTTGTAACCTGAAAGTAACTTTCAGGCTGTCGAGGAACAGCTTTACATCATCACCAGTAATATCATTGAATTTTGAATAATTTACACTGCTGATCCAGTCTCCGGGTTTTACACCCGACATTTCAGAGAGTTCATTTAAATGATAATTGATCTTCCTGAAATTGTTTTCCGTGTACTCACGATATTCGGGATTTCTGCCAGCTACAAGGCACTCATCTACTTTTACTCTGAGAGTTGGTATCAGGAAAGAAGCATACCATTCATTCTGGCTAAGCTCCATGTCATATTCGAAGAAAGGCTTTTCGAATCTGTTGCTTTTGAACTGTTCAACACTTATAGCCTCATATGCCCATCGTGTTGTCATTATGTCTCCAATTACAGGGACATAAATCTTCCTGCTTAACGACTTGTGTAATTCATCAAACTTAATCATTGCACCGCCCAGCAGAAGCTGCGGTACAAGTATCAGCGGGATCAGTATATAAATACTTATAACTGACCGCATGCCGGCTGAAATATTTAATCCCACGAGATTACCGAAGCAAGCAGCTGAAAAGAGGATCAGCCACTGCTGAAACAGCATTCCTCTGACCTCAAGGATGGCATTTGCGGCCAGTACAAAGGATAATGTCTGGATTGCGGACAGGGTAAAAAGGAAATTGATTTTCGACACCAGGTAGCTTAACCTGCTAAGATTAAGAAATTTCTCCCTCTCCAGAATTTTCCTGTCACGGAATATCTCTTCCGAACTAACTGTCAGCCCAATAAAAAGGGCGACAACGACTGACATGAACAGGAATACTGGATAGTTTTTATTATCCGAAAACAAATATGTTCCGTTTCCGCTGTACTTCGAGATATAACCGAGTATTAATGCCAGCAGGGGAGCCTCAAGCAGGTTAATGGTCATATATTGCGTATCGGCAAGCTTACGGATAAGGTTGCGTCTGATAAATGTTTTTATCTGTTCCGATTTGCACGGCACCCGGTATTTACCTGGTTTGACAGGCACCTTTTCAGGTTTTTCTTCCGTAACAGGCATCATTTTTTTCCTGTACTTTTCGTACCATTCCTTTGGGCTGACCTGTCGTTCTTTTCCGGGATAACCGGCATTGTCAATAATTTTTACCTCGATAATCTCCAGTACATTATCAGTCTTTATGTTTCCGCAGTTGGGACATTCGCTTTCTGCAGCATTTGCCTGTGATGTTTCTGTTCTAAAATAGACCAGAGCTTCAACGGGGTCACCGTCATATATCATGTAACCACCCTTATCAAGGATCCAGAGCCGGTCAAACATCTTAAGAATATCTGAAGAGGGCTGGTGAATAATTGCAAATACGAGCTTCCCTCTCAGTGACTGGTTTTTAATCAGATCCATCACCTTTTCCGAATCGAATGAGGATAGTCCGGATGTGGGTTCATCAATAAAGAGTACAACAGGTTCGCGCATAAGCTCCAGTCCGATATTGAGCCGCTTACGCTGACCTCCGCTCACCTTCTTGTTCAGGATATCACCTACCTGAAGATCCTTAATGTCAAGCAAATCAAGGTCGGTTAATAATTTCTCCACTGTGGTGTTGAGCTGCTCCTCGGTATAATCTCCAAAACAGAGCCGTGCATTAAAATAGAGATTCTGGTAAACAGTCAGTTCTTCAATAAGCATATCGTCCTGCGGAACATAACCTATCAGCCCTTTAATTTCTTCATAATCGGAATGAATGTTATAGCCGTTTATATAGAGTTCTCCGCCTGAAGGTTTAATCTTTCCGTTCAGGAGGTTCAGCATTGTGGTTTTACCAACACCGCTTCCTCCCATAATACCGATAAGGTTACCTGATTCAATCCTGAAATTCATTCTTTGAACACCATTATCAGAGTTCTTAAACTGGTATTCGATATTATGACCCTCAAAGACTATCTTTTCGGAGAATTTTCCGGAAACAAACTTTTTGAAGATCTTTGAATAGTAAATAGGTTCAATACCCTGTCCTTTTATATTAACTCCCTTTTCAAGTAAATAGGGCCGGTAGGCTATAATATCCCTTCCTTTGAAATAGAGTGCCAGCGAACCATCATAAGTCAGAAGAAGAGTACCCGTGCTTTCAATATGAACAATAAAAAGATGCCCCTTGAAGCCTTTAATCCTGATATGGTGCCATTTATCATAATTTTCATATCTGCCTGCGGCCGAATGTTCAGGATTATCGCTCTCTATCAGCAGAATACATTCAGGAGTTATTTCATCAAATGTTCTGCTTATCATAAAAGCAGAAGCATTATCATATTCTTTTTTCGAAATGTTGAATGTCCTGACTACAATGTCAATGATGGTTTTTTCCTGTTCTGTAATCATTCCATCTTCAAAAGCGAACTCTATCAGCTGAAGAAATACAATCATCCTCTCCTCCAGAAAGAGTCCCTTTTTTATCTGCCTGCATATGTTCGTAATCTGGAACGCAATCAGAGAATCTTCGTCAGCTAGTTCTGTTTTGTCAACGCTTTTTAATTCATTGGAATAAAATTCAAGATTGTTTTCAAAAAGGGCGAAATACTCCTCCTCAAGTTCCCTGTTAAGATATCTGCGGAGATAGCTGCGAAGGATCTTTTTGCCCCGTGACGTTATTCCTGCCGGATTAATTGTCGAGACAATCGCAAAAATATGGATCAATGCCAGTAATACAGATTCCCTCATGAAGACATCAACTAAAAAAAGACCGCAAAGTCAGATTTTTTTGCGGCCGGAGACTCATTTTTTATTTATTGTACAATCAGGCTTCTTACTTCTTCCATTGCCTTTGTTATGTCCATAATGTCTTTCTGTGTAAGGCTTGTACTCAGTCCCTCATATACCTTCTTAATGGGATCCAGCTTTTTGACAAAATCACTCAAGATAGGATCATCCTCATATGGTTTGGTGATTTCGAGATAAAGTTCGAATGAGTTCTTCTGTTCAAGAAGGTTTTTTGCTATTCCTGCTACCTGATATGCGGCTTCCGTAACATGTGTTGTGAGATACATTCCCTCAACCCAGGCTCCACCGACAACCAGCAAAGCCAGAGACTGCTGGTCATTATCACTCAGATAAGAATAGGTGGCGTCAAATGCTTCTGTAAGGACCTCAACAAGTCTGTCCTTGTAATCAAAATTTTGCTTTATCCTGTCATATAATGTCTCATCATAGATCTGTGACATATTAATCTCAGCAGCAAGAGACTGGATGGCAGACAGGTAGTTTATAACCTCCTGCTGAATATTATATAATGTTGCATAGCTCAGATCAGCGCCAAATACCCCCATGTTTATAGCTCTGGCTGTGTTGGTGAAGTACTTTTTAGTATTTTCAACAGGATTGGATATTCCAAATATGTAACCAACCTCAAGGTCAGAGAGCATCTTGATAACTTCAGCCGATGAAGGCAGAGGGTAAACATTGGATTCAATCTCATTTTCTATTGTTTTTACCTGCTCAAGTTCAACCTTTTTCTGTTCAGTATTTTTCCCTGATTTACAAGACGTAACACCTGCAAAGCATAATAAAACAAACGGAAGTATAACCACTGCTATAGCTCTTTTCATAAAATTCTATTTTAATTAATGACCATATTAAAAATCGCCCATAAAAGTAATAAAAATATTAAATAAACTCCTACAAGATTTCTAAATTGAATTTTAAATCAGTACAACATAATGCAAGTTTAATGTATCATATTGTAAGAGTTCTGCCATTTCACTATCGCCCGTTTATAAATGTTTTAATTATATTTGACCCTTTGAAATAAGACCCTTTCAGGTTAAGCAGTGAACCTGCTTACCTGAATAAAATGTAGATGACCGGATGAATGATAAGATGAAGGTTAGGCTGGTATTGGAAGACGGAACAATATACCGCGGCCGATCTTTTGGAGCACCGGTTCCTGCTGCAGGAGAAGTAGTGTTCAATACTGCAATGACCGGTTATCCTGAAAGTCTTACCGATCCGTCATACCGCGGACAGATCCTTTGTCTGACATATCCCCTGGTTGGAAATTACGGAGCACCGGCAAAAAGCGAAGAGAATGATCTTTACAGGTTTTATGAGTCTTCATCAATACATATTTCAGGTTTAATAGTATCTGATTATTCTTTTGAATACAGCCATTGGAATGCATCAGAAAGCCTTCATGAATGGCTCCTCAGAAACAGTATCCCCGGAGTATATGGAATAGACACAAGGGCCCTTACAAAAAGAATCCGGGAAAATGGAACAATGCCTGGTAAAATTGAACCAGAAGGAACAGAGATACCCTTTTTTGATCCTAATAAAGTAAACCTGGTAGCTGAAGTCAGTACTCATGAAAAGAAAACCTATGGATCGGGAAAATATAAAATACTCCTGGTAGATTGCGGCGTTAAGTATAACATAATCAGAAACCTGCTGAAGCGTGATACTACAATAATCAGAGTTCCGTGGGATTACGACTACCACGACGAGGAGTACGACGGGCTTTTCCTTTCAAACGGGCCGGGTGATCCCAAAATGTGTACCGCTACAATAGAAAACATAAAAAGATCATTTGAGAAAGATATCCCTGTCTTCGGAATCTGTCTCGGTAACCAGCTGATGGCTCTTGCTTCAGGTGCTGACACATATAAGCTTAAATACGGACACAGGAGTCATAACCAGCCTGTGATAAAAATCGGGACCAATAAGGCATACATCACATCACAGAACCACGGATATGCTGTTGATAACGATACACTGGACAAGGACTGGGATCCACTCTTCATCAATATAAACGATAAAACCAATGAGGGAATGCATCATAAAACAAAGCCCTTCTTTTCTACTCAATTTCATCCTGAAGCTTCCGGCGGACCTACGGATACGGATTACCTCTTTGATGTGTTCATAGATAATATTAAAAAGCACTGATGATCCACACCACCTTAAGGGGGGCTACCTGACATGTTCCATCATCTTGTTCGCCAGATCTTCAGCAGATCTGTTCTTAAAACATTTCATCCTTTCTTTGAAGATCTCCGCGATCTCCTTATTACACAGGTTTCCAATACTTCCCTCATGAACATAATCGGATACTGTAGTCTTTGAAAAGGTTGAGTTTTTAACCATCTCTGAAACCGCTTTATATGCATCACGGAAAGGAATCCTCTCTTTGACAAGCCTGTTGACCTCTTCGGTGCTGAAAATCGTGTTATATAAAGGATTGTCTGTTATATTCTTCCTGACCTTTATATTTTTCAGCATTAAAAGCATTATTTCAATACACTCTTTTATTTCAGAGAATGAATCGAAGACAAGTTGCTTAAGCAGCTGAAGATCACGATTATATCCCGATTGCAGGTTTGAAGTTAAAATAGCAACCTGGCCTGGAAGCGTCTGAATTATATTTGATCGTCCCCTTATGATCTCGAATACATCAGGGTTTCTTTTTTGAGGCATGATGCTTGAACCTGTAATATATTCATCGGGAAAATCTATGAATCTGAATTCAGAGCTCATATAGAGACATATATCCATTGAGAAACGTGAAAGAGTTTGTGCCAGTGAAGCAAGGGCCGAAGTAACAGCCATTTCCACCTTTCCCCTGCTCAGGCTTGCATATGCTGAATTATACAGCAAATCATCAAATTCCAGTAGTTCCGATGTCAGCTTTCTGTTAAGAGGGAGGGTTGTGCCAAAACCGGCTGCTGTTCCAAGCGGATTCCTGTTGTTCAGGGCTCTGGCTTCATTAAGAAGGAGTATATCATCAGCCAGGCATTCTCCATAAGCTCCGAACCATAACCCGAATGACGAAAGCATTGCAGGCTGCATATGTGTATAGCCGGGCAGGAGAACCTCTTTATATTGTTCGCTCAGTTCCTGAAGCCTGCTAAAGAGTCTTGCAACCAGAACGGAAAGATTGTCAATTTCCTCACGGGTATACAGCCTGATATCGACAAGAACCTGATCATTTCTTGATCTGCCGGTATGGATCTTCTTGCCCGTTGTTCCGAGAATTGATGCCATCTCTTTTTCAATCTGAGAATGGATGTCTTCCATATCATCTTCTATTACAAGAGTTCCCTGTTCATCGCATTTAAGAATGGAGTTAAGAGCCTTCAGAAGATCATTTTTTTCCTCGTTAAGTATCAATCCGACATCATGCAACATTATTACATGAGCCATTGATCCGATAATATCCCACTTTGTAAGATGAAGATCGGTCTTTCTGTCTTTTCCTGCAGTGAAATCAATTATTGCAGGTTCGGGATTTATCCCTTTTTCCCAGAGTTTCATATAGACTTTTATATTTTAGTACACAAATCCAAATCCTTTTTGCTGGCGCCGATTTGCTTTTAGCGAGCTCGCAAATGATGTTACTTGGTTCCGCCGGCGCGGATTTGTAATCCGTGCCATTTGCTCGGTTGTAATCGGGGCCTGATCATTACATTATTTCTTCTTGCTTTGTTCGACTATTGCCCTGTGGGCCATCAACCTTATGGCATTGATCTTTATAAAACCTTTGCTGTCAGTCTGGTCAAAACCACCTTCAATATCCATGCTTGACAACTTTTCATTATACAGTGAGGATGGTGATTCGCGTCCCTCTATAATCACATTCCCTTTATAAAGGCACAGGTGAACGCTGCCATCAATAAGTTCCTGGCTCTTTTTGATTGCCGCCATGAGGAAATCCATTTCAGGACTGAACCAGAATCCGTTGTAGATGATCTCGGCAAACTTCGGCGTAAGCATATTAACCAGTCTCATAACTTCCCTGTCCATGGCGATTCCTTCAATATCCTTATGAGCTATGTGAAGAACTGTTGCAGCAGGAGTTTCATAGACTCCTCTGGATTTAATGCCGACAAACCTGTTTTCAACCATGTCGAGAAGGCCGATACCGTTTTCCCCTGCAATTTTATTCAGGTATATATACATTTCATATAAATCTTCCGTTACAGTACCATCATCCTTGTTTATCACCTTCACCGGGAGTCCGTCTTTAAACTTAATAACGATTCTTGTTTCTTTATCCGGTGCATCCTGGGGCATTACCATCTTTTCAAGCATATCCTTGTTTATTGAAAACATAGGATCTTCCAGGACACCTGCTTCATGGCTTATATGCATTAAGTTATCATCTTCGCTGTAAGGTTTATCTATGCTTGCCTTTACAGGTATTTTATTTTCCCCGGCATATTTCAGAAGATCTGTCCTGCCTTTGAATGTAGCCAGAAATTCTCTGTCTTTCCACGGTGAGATTACTTTCACTCCAGGCATGAGAGCATAATAACAAAGTTCAAATCTGACCTGGTCGTTTCCTTTTCCGGTTGCTCCATGAGCCACTGCATTTGCTCCCTCCTGTCTTGCTACTTCAATCTGCTTCTTTGCTATAAGGGGTCTTGCCAGCGCAGTACCCAGCAGATACCTGTCCTCATATATCGCATTTGCCATTATTGCCTTTAAAACATAATTCTCTACAAATTCTCTTTTCAGGTCAGAAATAATCACTTTTGAGGCTCCAAGCATTAATGCTTTTTTCTTGCACTCTCCAAAGTTCTCTTTCTGCCCCACATCTGCCACGAACGCAATTACATCATAATCCTTGTCTATCAGCCATTTTAGAATAACCGATGTATCCAGTCCTCCACTGTATGCCAGTACTACTTTTTCCTTCATGTTTATAATATTTAATTATCAATTATAGATTGGTTTCTCTGGTATTTCATTCTTTACTAAACTATTTTTTCTTAATCTTCCCGTGCAAACCCGGAATTATTGTCTCAAGACATGTGTGTATCTGGGAAATTGTTATCCCGTCACGGGGAATTACAAGGATTGTATCATCACCTGCAATTGTGCCGGCAATCTCATATCGCGAGGCATTGTCGATGTAATATGCCGTGCTGTTTGCATTTCCGGGCAGAGTTCTTATTACCAAAAGACCCCGGGCATCAACAAGATCGAAGATAACAGGTAAAAGCTGCTGTTTACCCTGAATCAGAGCCGGATTTTTACCGTATTCCGGTAAAGAATAGATGCAACCTCCCCTGCCGTCAGAAATCCTTCCTGCTCCCAGTTGCTTCAAGTCGCGTGAAAGAGTGGCCTGCGTACAAGCTATACCTTTGCCTGCAAGCTTCTTTAACAGCACCTCCTGTGATGTTATGTTTGCTTTAGCAATTATTTTTTCAATTGCCAGTAATCTTTTTACCTTTTGCATATTTATGCATTATTTCTGCAAATATATTCATTATTTTTATTCCGCAACACACTGATATGAAAATTGTGTTATTTTTGCTTTCAAATCTCACAGATGGATACTGATTTAAAAACAGTAATAATCCTGGGTTCAGGGGCGCTCAAGATAGGCGAGGCCGGCGAGTTTGATTATTCTGGTTCCCAGGCGCTTAAGGCATTACAGGAGGAGGGTATCAGGACTATACTTATAAATCCCAACATTGCAACCGTACAGACATCAGAAAAGCTTGCAGACAAGATATATTTTCTTCCTGTAAATCCTTATTTTGTTGAAAGAGTTATTGAAAAAGAGAGGCCGGATGGTATATTGCTCTCATTCGGAGGTCAGACTGCTCTCAACTGTGGTACAAAATTGTATTTATCGGGAGTATTTGAAAAGTACGGCGTAAAGGTGCTGGGAACACCGGTTGCTGCAATTATGGACACCGAGGACCGGGAGCTGTTCGTAACAAGACTGAATGAAATAGAAATAAAGACACCCCGGAGTATTGCGGTAACCGGTGTTGAAAAGGCTCTTGAAGCTGCTGAAAACCTTGGATTTCCAGTAATCATCAGAGCTGCATATACCCTTGGCGGTCAGGGCAGTGGTTTTGCTTCCGATGCCGGGGAATTACAAAATCTTTCAGCCAGAGCATTCTCATATACTGACCAGATCCTTGTAGAAGAGAGCCTGAAAGGATGGAAAGAGGTCGAATATGAGGTTGTAAGGGACAGGCATGACAACTGTATCACTGTATGCAACATGGAGAACTTCGATCCTCTTGGGATCCATACCGGTGAAAGTATTGTTGTGGCACCCTCCCAGACTCTGACCAACAGTGAATATCATAAACTGAGGGAGCTGTCAATCAAAATAATAAGACACATAGGGATCATTGGTGAATGTAATGTTCAATATGCCCTCTCTCCCAACTCAGAAGATTATCGTGTCATTGAGGTCAATGCCAGGCTGTCACGGTCAAGTGCTCTGGCCTCAAAAGCCACAGGGTATCCTCTTGCCTTCATTGCAGCAAAACTTGGCATTGGATATGGTCTGCATGAGCTGAAAAACTCTGTGACAAAAAATACTACAGCCTTTTTCGAACCTGCACTTGATTATATCGTATGCAAAATACCACGGTGGGACCTGAATAAATTCCAGGGAGTATCTCATACAATTGGCAGCAGCATGAAAAGCGTCGGTGAGGTAATGTCGATAGGCAGAAATTTCGAAGAGGCCATCCAGAAAGGTTTGAGAATGATCGGCCAGGGAATGCATGGTTTTACCGGCAACAGGGAATTGAAATTCAGAGAAATAGAAACCGAACTGTCAGAACCAACCGACATGAGGATCTTTTCAATAGCGGAAGCTCTTGAGAAAGGGATATCGATCAACAGGATATATGAACTTACGCGGATTGATAAATGGTTTCTTTTCAAACTCAGGAATATAATAAACATTAAAGATGTACTGTGTAAATACAAAACTATTGAAAGTATTCCGCAGGAGCTTCTTGTCCACGTTAAAGTACACGGATTCAGCGATTTCCAGATAGCAAGGCATGTCCTGAAGTCAGTACCTGCCCAGATCAATGATGACCTGATGAAAGTGAGAAATCACAGGAAATCACTTGGAATTGTTCCATATGTTAACCAGATTGACACACTTGCTGCTGAATATCCTGCAGTAACAAATTACCTTTATCTTACATACAGTGCATCAGAGCACGATATACAATATGAAAACGACAGGAAGTCTGTAATAGTACTGGGTTCCGGTGCATACAGGATCGGCTCCAGCGTGGAATTCGACTGGTGCTCGGTAAATGCAATAGAGACAATAAGGAAAGAGGGATTCCGGTCGATAATGATAAATTATAATCCGGAAACTGTAAGTACCGACTATGATATATGCGACAGGCTCTATTTCGATGAGCTTACCTTTGAAAGGGTACTTGATATAATAGATCTGGAAAATCCGGGCGGCGTAATTGTATCAGTGGGCGGACAGATACCGAATAACCTTGCAATGAGGCTGTTTAAAGAGAATGTACCTGTCATGGGTACCTCCCCCGTATCTATTGACCGGGCAGAGAACAGACATAAATTTTCAGAAATGCTGGATAACATGTCTGTTGATCAGCCCCGGTGGAAAGAGCTCTCATCAACACAGGATATTTTTAACTTTGTTGACCGCATAGGATTCCCTGTCCTTATAAGACCCTCCTATGTACTTTCAGGCGCTGCAATGAATGTAGTCTCAAACAAAAATGAGCTGATTCACTTTCTTGACCTGGCTGCCCGGATATCTAAGCAATACCCGGTAGTTGTATCAGAATTTATTGAGAGCGCCAAGGAGATTGAGATTGATGCAGTTGCCAGAGAGGGAGAAATACTGGCCTACGCCATCAGTGAACATGTCGAATTTGCCGGGGTCCATTCCGGCGATGCCACAATTGTCTTTCCTCCCCAGAAGATATATTTTGAAACTGTCAGGCGCATTAAACGTATCTCCCGCCATATCGCAAAAGAGCTTAATATAACCGGTCCGTTTAACATACAGTACCTTGCCAGAGACAATGACATTAAGGTTATTGAGTGCAACCTCAGGGCAAGCCGAAGCATGCCCTTTGTTTCCAAAGTCCTCAAATCGAACCTGATAGAACTTGCAACAAAAGTAATGCTGGGTATTCCTGCCGAAAAACCTGATAAATCGGTTTTTGAGCTCGATTATGTGGGAGTGAAAGCACCACAGTTCAGTTTTTCACGCCTGGCAAAGGCCGATCCTGTGCTTGGAGTCGATATGGCATCAACAGGTGAGGTGGGATGCATAGGAGAAGGTTTCTACGAAGCAATACTTAAAGCAATGTTCTCAGTTGGCTACAAGGTGCCTGAAAAAAGTGTTCTTCTCTCCACAGGCCCGGCAAGATCAAAGGTAGAGCTTCTTAACAGTGCTAAAGCCCTTCGTGAAAAGGGACATAAGCTTTATGCTACAAGGGGCACACAGCAATTTCTTACAAATGCAGGTGTTGAAGCTCATGTGGCTTACTGGCCGGATGAAGACAAATCACCCAACACTATTGAACTTATCAGGACACGTGAGGTGGATCTTGTCGTAAATATCCCGAAAAACCTCAGCGCTTCAGAACTTGATAATGATTATTCCATAAGACGAAGCGCTGTCGATTATAACGTTCCCCTTCTTACAAATGCAAGGCTGGCGAGTGCATTCATCCTTGCTTTTTGCCGAATGAGCGAAAAGGAACTGTCAATAAAGAGCTGGGATGAATATAAATAAGAGGGGGTGAAAGGGAGAGGGAGAGAAGGGGAGAAAACAGTGTTACTCCGTGGTTAAAAAGTATTATCTTTCATCCTATGATAACAGTTAGAAAAGCAATCCCGTCCGATGCCTCATCAATCATTGACTTTCAGCTGAAAATGGCATGGGAAACAGAAGAATTGAAACTTGATCCCGAAACAGTCAGGATGGGTGTAAATGCTGTATTTGAAGATCATTCACGAGGGCAATATTATGTTGCCGAAGAAGATGAGAATCTGATTGCATCCCTGCTGATAACTTACGAGTGGAGCGACTGGAGAAATTGCAATGTCTGGTGGCTTCAGTCGGTTTATGTGCTGCCTGAATATCGCCGGCAGGGTGTTTTCAGGCAAATGTATAAACATATACGTCTTCTGGCTGAAAAAAACGATATAGCAGGATTAAGACTATATGTCGAAACGAAAAATAGTGCTGCAAAAAAAACATATGAGTCACTCGGAATGAGCTCCGAACACTATTCTTTCTACGAATGGATGAGGAAATGAACCATGGTATGGCTGATTATTTTAATTCTGATACCTTATTTATATCTATTGCTTAAGATATATTCCGGACTATTAAATATCAAACCTCATAAACCATCCGAAACACCTGAATTATTTGTGTCTGTCATAGTTGCTTGCCGGAATGAAGAAAAGAGTCTTCCCTTTCTGATTACAGATGTTATGTCACAGGATTATAATCCTGATCACTTTGAGTTAATTGTTGTTGATGATAATTCAATTGATGGTTCGTATGAAACCGCCATGGGATACAATAATTCTAAAAACCTGATAGTACTGAAAAATAAAGGCTGCGGAAAGAAAAAGGCCATAAGCACAGGAGTGGACGCAAGCAGGGGCTCGCTTATTGTTACAACCGATGCTGATTGCAGAATGGGCAAGGAGTGGTTAAAAACCATAGTTTCATTTTATACAGATAATAAACCTGAACTGATTATCGGTCCTGTTACATTAGAGAGCCGAAAAGGATTTTTCAACAGGTTCCAGGAGCTTGAATTTCTTAGTTTGCAGGGAATTACCGCAGGAACAGCAGCTGCCGGCAACCCTGTGATGTGCAACGGTGCCAATCTTGCCTTCCGAAAAGAGGCTTACAACAGGCATGCCGGTAATCTGCATGACGAGCTGATCTCAGGTGATGATGTCTTTCTTCTTCACAGCATTAAGAAAGAATCTGGTAAGATAGTCTGGTTAGAATCGGAAAAAGCTTATGTTATAACCCGATCAGCAACTACATTAGATTCATTCTTGCTTCAGCGGGCAAGATGGATATCAAAGGCGGGAAGCTATCGTGACATGTTTACGGTGGTCCTGGCAATTGTGACATTGATCATAATTTCACTTCAGTTAACTCTTCTGGCTGCAGGAATATTTGACCGGCTTTTTCTGCTGGTTTATCTTGCTATATACCTTTTAAAATCGATTCCTGATTTTATGATCCTGAACAACACAGCTTCAAGATATAAGAAAAAATACCTGATGAAATGGTTTTTCCCGGCTCAGTTATTTTATCCCTTTTATGTGGTTGGTGTGGTTTTAAGGTTTCTTTGTTATCGGTCAGATTGAGGAATTAATTCCCCATTTCTGACAGGAATTTAATTCTGACAAGTCTTATTTCTTCCTCTTCATACTCACTCCCCAGCTCATTTATTGCGTCCTCCAGCGAGTCTGATTCAGCCTCTTCCCTGAAATATGAATAAATATCATGCTGACGTTCCTCATCAATAACTGAGTTAATATAATAGTCGAGGTTCAGGCGGGTCCCTGCATTTACTATTGCCTCTACCTCTGATAACAGTTCATTCATCTCAAGTCCCTTGACCTCGGCTATATCTTCAAGAGGGCGCTTTATATCAATGCTCTGGATAATATAAACCTTCATTCCTGACTTGTTTACTACCGATTTTACGACCATATCGAGGGGTCTGATTATTTCTTTTTCTTCAACATACTTTTTAATTATCTCCACGAATTCGGAGCCGTATCTCTGGGCTTTACCTGCGCCCACCCCAGAAATATTCTGAAGCTCATCAAGGGTAATGGGGTATTGAATAGCCATATCCTCCAGGGATGGATCCTGGAAGATTACAAACGGAGGCACCTCTTTCTGTTTTGATATTTTCTTGCGAAGATCCTTGAGGATGCTGAAAAGTTCCTCATCAACAGCTGCAGTTTTGGCCCCGAAGGCATTTTCTTCATCTGTTGTATCAGCATAGTCATGGTCCTCTGCAAGCATAAAGGAGACAGGGTTCTTAAGGAATTCCATCCCTTGCTGGGTTACCTTTAAAAGCCCATAGTTTTCTATGTCTTTTGTCAGAAATTTTGCTATCAGTGCCTGCCTGATAACCATGTTCCAGTATTTTTCATCCTTTTCTTCCCCCATACCGAAAAACTCAAGCTTATGATGTTTATATGACTTTATTGAGGAGGTCATCTTTCCTGACAGGATATTTGCTATGTGGTCGGCCTTGAATTTCTCCTTTATATCAAGTATTGTTTCGAGCACGTTCACCACTGATTCACTGCCTTCGAATTGTGCCTTCGGGTGGAGGCAATTATCGCATGCTTCGCAGTTATCCTTTTCATACTCTTCCCCGAAATAATGAAGCAGCAGTTTTCTGCGGCAGACGGATGATTCTGCATACGACACTGTTTCAAGAAGCAGTTGTTTGCCTATCTCCTGTTCGGCTATTGGTTTACCCTGCATAAATTTTTCAAGCTTCATTATATCATTATAACTGTAATAGGCTATGCAGTTCCCTTCACCTCCATCGCGGCCGGCACGACCAGTTTCCTGATAATATCCCTCAAGGCTTTTAGGTATGTCATAATGGATCACGAACCTCACATCCGGTTTATCTATTCCCATTCCAAAAGCTATGGTAGCAACAATGACGTCTGCCTCTTCCATGAGAAACTTATCCTGGTTCTGGGTTCTGGTTGCTGAATCCATACCTGCATGATATGGAAGTGCCTTAATGCCATTTACCTTAAGCACTTCAGCCATCTCTTCCACCTTCTTTCGGCTCAGACAATATATTATGCCTGATTTGCCGGGATTGTTCTTAATGTACTTTATTATCTCTTTGGTAACATCCTGCTTTGATTTTACTTCATAATAAAGATTGGGTCTGTTAAACGATGATTTAAAAACATTAGCCTGAAGGATGTCGAGATTTTTTTGTATGTCGTGCTGTACTTTGGGTGTTGCCGTTGCAGTAAGAGCTATGATGGGTGATCTGCCTATTGTATCTATTATAGGTCTTATTCGCCTGTATTCAGGTCTGAAGTCGTGACCCCATTCCGAAATGCAATGAGCTTCATCTATTGCATAGAACGACACTATTACATTCTTGAGAAATTCGATATTTTCCTCTTTTGTAAGTGATTCCGGAGCCACGTAAAGAAGCTTAGCTCCTCCGTTAAGCACATCTCTTTTAACACGTGCTATTTCTGTTTTAGTAAGAGAGGAATTAAGAAAATGAGCTACCTCGTCGCTGGTACTGAAGTTGCG
This sequence comes from uncultured Rikenellaceae bacterium, assembly GCA_964535035.1. GTDB lineage: Bacteria > Bacteroidota > Bacteroidia > Bacteroidales > VadinHA17 > LD21. The sequence continues at coordinate 28,243 of CAZHRV010000081.1, read as the reverse complement.
CATGGCATCCACCTGGTTTTTCATCAGTGCAATCAGAGGGGAAATAACTATAGCTGTACCCTGACCCATAACAGCTGGTAACTGATAGCAAAGAGACTTTCCTCCGCCGGTCGGCATGAGAACAAAAGTATCTCTTCCTTCGAGAACATTCTTGATTATCTGCTCCTGGTTTCCCTTAAATGTGTTAAAACCAAAATACTTTTTCAGATAATCATGTATAATTGCATCACTTACCATTTTAGTGTTGATTGGCAAAAATAAATGCTGTCAAAAGCTTACCTTTTAAACAGTTATCCTAAATTAATAAATTTCCTGATCAAATACCAGAAATTTATAATTATTAACATATTTGTTTTCTGTAAATTCAACGTATAACAAGCATCATATTGTTTTGACCAATAAGTTTTATCATCTTTACAGGCTGAATTTTAAGAATAATATCTGTAACTATGGCTTTGGACTGGAAGAGCTGGAAGAAGGCTCAAGGTGAAATGTCATTCCTTGAACATCTCGAAGAGTTGAGGTGGCATATAATCCGGTCAATACTGGCAGTAGTAATTTTTATGGTTGTGGCATTTATGTTTAAGAATCTTATTTTCGATACAATAATCCTCGCACCTAGAAATTCTCAATTTATTACCAACAGGCTTTTATGTGGACTTGGTCACCTGGTAAATACCAGCCTCTTATGCATAAACACTCAGCCTTTCAACCTTATAAATATAAAAATGTCGGGGCAGCTGACCACACATATTGCTGTTGCCATGGTGGCAGGAGTGATACTTGCATTCCCATATATTTTATGGGAATTCTGGAGGTTCCTTAAACCCGCCCTCCATTCCAATGAGGAAAAACATACCCGCGGGGCAGTTCTTTCTGCTTCGCTTCTGTTCTTTGCAGGTGTTCTTTTCGGGTATTTTCTCCTCACTCCGCTCTCGATTCATTTCCTCAGCAGATATGAAGTCAGCGCTGATGTTACAAACCAGATAAACATAAGGTCATATATAGGTACGCTTTCTTCGATATGCCTTGCTACAGGACTTATTTTTGAACTCCCGATAATAACATTTTTTCTGACAAAGATAGGTTTGGTTACTCCGGCCTTCATGAGAAAATACAGAAAACATTCAATTGTTGTAATTGTTGTTCTTGCAGCAATAATTACACCTCCTGATGTGTTTTCACAGATACTTGTATGTTTTCCTCTTCTTATACTTTATGAAATAAGCATCATGATCTCAAAACGTGTTATGAGAAAAAAAGAAAAAAATCATACGGATTTTATGGAGGATAATGCTCCGGACGGCACTGAAAATTCTACAAACTAATATTCAGTATGAAACCCACATGTTTTTCAAACACAAACAATAATGAAAATATTTTTCTAAACATGTGGGTTCTCCCGCTTTGGCGGGACAGGCTATGTGACAATTAAGATAGATTATTTACACATGAAACTCTATACCAAAAATCTTGTTAAAAAATACCGAAACCGTACTGTAGTCGATAATGTGTCAATCGAGGTTGAACAGGGAGAAATAGTGGGCCTTCTTGGTCCGAATGGTGCCGGTAAGACAACTTCCTTCTATATGATAGTTGGTTTAATAAGGCCCAGGGAAGGAAGGATATTTCTTGACAACGAAGAGATTACAACCCTTCCCGTATATAAGCGGGCACGAAAAGGTATTGGTTATCTCGCACAGGAGGCCTCGGTTTTCAGGAATCTTTCTGTTGAAAATAATTTGCGTGCTGTACTCGAGTTGTCAGGTTTTGTAAAAAAAGAACAGGAAGAAAGAGTTGAGTCGCTTCTCAGTGAGTTCGGCCTCCAGAAAATAAGGAAAAACAAAGGGATCCAGTTATCGGGAGGCGAGCGAAGGAGAACAGAAATTGCGAGAGCTCTTGCACTGAAACCCAAGTTCATATTACTCGATGAACCTTTTGCCGGAGTAGACCCTATTGCCGTGGAAGACATCCAGAATATCGTTTCGCACCTGAAAAACAAAAACATAGGCATACTCATTACTGATCATAACGTACATGAGACACTTTCAATAACCGATCGTGCTTACCTTCTTTTTGAAGGCAGAATACTTATGTCGGGCACATCATCACAACTTGCTGAAGACGAACATGTAAGAAAGGTATATCTTGGAACTAAATTTGAACTTCGCAGATAAGTCATCCCGGTTGTTATTATTGTTATTTTCTATACATTTGCGAAAATTTTAATGCGGATGTGTCGTAATTGGTAGCCGAGCAAGATTTAGGATCTTGTGTCTTAATGACGTGGGGGTTCGAGTCCCTTCATCCGCACAACTGTGGCAAACTGCCCTTAACCTCTTTAACATCGTTTTGGCTGTTTTTTTAAAATGTGTATTAAATAATTAATATATGGATATTATCAGAGAAGACATTGATGATCTGAATGCGGTTCTGAAAATAAAAATCGATAAAGCTGATTATGAGGATAAAGTTGAAAATTTGCTGAAAGACTACCGGAAAAAGGCAAATATAAAAGGATTTCGTCCTGGCATGGTGCCTATAGGACTCATAAGAAAAATGTATGGAAATGCTGTAAAGGTAGATGAGATCAATAAAGTTGTCTCTGAAAATATACATAAATATCTCACCGACGAGAAACTGGAGATCCTCGGAGATCCCCTGTCAAAAACGGACGAGCTTGAAAATATTAACTATGAGACCCAGGAGGATTTCACCTTCTCTTTTGAACTTGGCCTGGCCCCAGCTGTAGAACTAAACATCAGCAAGAAAAATAAGGTCACTTCATATGATATTATCATCGACGAAAAGATGAAAAATAATCATGTGGATAATTATACCCGCAGGTTCGGGGAGTTCAGAAAAGCTGATGTCTCAGAAGACAAGGATATCCTTAAAGGCAGAATTGAAGCTATTGATGATAACGGGAATCCTTTGTCCGACAGCCACGTTACAGATGATTCCACCCTGGCTGTTGATATTATCAAAGATGATAATATCAAGAGGGATTTCATAGGTAAATATGTTAACGATTTTATCGATTTTGATGTTAAAAAAGCATTCCCCGATGAGAACGAAATTGCAGGATTACTGAAAATGAAGAAGGAGGAGGTCAAGGATATTAGCGGTAATTTCAGGTTTACCATCAATGAAGTATCAAGGTTTTACCCTGCCGAGATAGGAACAGAACTTTTTAACAGGATTTATGGGGAAGGTGTAATCAACTCCGAGGAAGATTTTATGAAAAAAATTGAGGAGGAGATTACAGCAAGTCTAAAGCATGAGAGTGATTACAAACTGATGCTGGACATTAAAGACCTGACGATTGAAAATACTGATCTCCGACTTCCTGAGGATTTTCTGAAAAAATGGTTGCTCAGGGTTAATGAAAATACTACCGGGGAACAGATAGAAAAGGAATTCGACAACTTCAGGAAAGATCTGAAGTGGCAGCTTATAAGGAATAAAGTAGTAAAAGACAATGAAGTAAAGATTACTGAAGAAGAACTGCAGAAAGAAGCTGAAAAAATCACCCGAGACCAGTTTCAGCAATATGGATTGTTCTACGCTACAGATGAACAGATATTAAATTATGCCAGGGAAACACTGAAAAAAGAGGATGATGCAAAAAGAATCGCCGATAAGATTCTTGAAGAAAAAGTCATCGGCTTGCTGAAAGAGATTGTTAAAATTGAGAGTAAGAGTATCACGGTTGAAAAATTCAATAAGCTTTTTGAATAGTAATCAGTGTATTGCAGTGATAATTATAATTTCTGTATCTTTGTTTGTTAATTTCAAAAAGAAAAAAATGAGCAATATTGACGATTTCGGAAAATATTCAAGAAGTAAATTTGGTATCAGCAGTCTGACACTGCACAGGTATTCATCGATATGGAGCAGTTATATATCTCCGACAATTATTGAGGAAAGACAGTTGAATGTGGCATCAATGGATGTATTTTCCAGGCTGATGATGGACAGGATAATCTTTCTAGGTCTGCCTATAGACGATTATGTAGCAAATATAATTGAGGCTCAGCTGCTTTATCTTGATTCTTCTGACCCTGGGAAAGATATACAGATCTATTTTAATACTCCCGGAGGTTCAGTTCATGCGGGACTTGGAATTTACGATACAATGCAGTATATCTCAGCCGACATAGCAACTATCTGCACGGGGATGGCTGCTTCTATGGGAGCAGTCCTTCTTACCGCAGGTAAAAAAGGTAAAAGATCCGCGCTGAAGCATTCAAGAATAATGATCCACCAGCCTATGGGCGGTGTTGAAGGCCAGGCTTCAGATATCGAGATACAGGCACGCGAGATACTCAAACTTAAAAAAGAGCTTTTTGAAATTATTGCTCTCCATTCAGGCAATCCTGTTGAAAAAGTCGAAAAAGATTCTGACAGGGATCACTGGATGACATCCCAGGAAGCAAAAGATTACGGGATGATTGATGAAATCCTTGAAAAAACAGAACATTAGGAAAAATGGATAAATGTTCATTCTGCGGCAGAACGAAAAAGGAGGCCAATATGCTTGTTGCCGGGCTGGAAGGTCACATATGTGACCACTGCATTGAGCAGGCTTACAGCATAATGAACGAAGAGCTCGGCACCAAAAAAAGTATCAGATTCGATGCAATTAACCTCCTTAAACCTTCCGAGATAAAGAGTCTCCTGGACCAATATGTCATCGGACAGGATATGGCCAAAAAGATTATATCCGTGGCAGTCTATAACCATTATAAAAGACTGATACAAAAACCGGATAATGATGATGTCGAAATAGAAAAATCAAACATTATCCTTGTTGGAGAGACAGGTACCGGTAAAACCCTTCTGGCCAGAACAATAGCAAGAATACTTCATGTTCCCTTCACTATAGTTGATGCAACGGTTCTTACCGAAGCAGGTTATGTGGGTGAAGACATAGAAAGCCTTCTTACCCGACTGCTCCAGAATGCTGAATATGATGTAAAAGCAGCTGAAAAAGGGATTGTTTTTATCGATGAGATAGATAAAATTGCAAGAAAGGAGGGAGATAATCCTTCAATAACCCGTGATGTATCAGGCGAGGGAGTTCAACAGGGTCTGCTTAAGCTGCTTGAAGGCTCTATAGTAAATGTACCACCCCAGGGTGGCCGTAAACACCCCGAACAGAAAATGATACCTGTAGATACAAAGAATATTCTCTTTATATGCGGAGGTGCATTCGTGGGTATCGAAAAAAAGATAGCCAACAGGCTTAATACGCAGATAATCGGCTACGGGGCTTCAAAGATCAGGGAAAAGGTCGATAAGGATAACCTGCTTCAATATATTGCTCCACAGGATCTTAGAGCTTATGGCCTGATTCCCGAGATTATCGGAAGACTACCGATTGTCACGCATCTTAATCCCCTCGACAGAGAGGCATTGAGATCTATCCTCACTGAACCTAAAAATGCACTTGTAAAGCAATATTTCAAGTTGTTTAAGATGGATAATATTGACCTTACCTTTGCTGACGGGGTTCTCGATTTCATAGTTGATAAAGCAATTGAGTTTAAGCTTGGAGCACGCGGACTAAGATCAATATGCGAAACAATAATGCTCGATGCCATGTACGAAATGCCTTCACAGCAGAAAAATGAGCTTACGATTACTATCGATTATGCATCACATAAGCTCGGGAGAATAGATGTGAATATGCTTAAAGCGTCGTAAGAACAAAAAGTATTCAAAAATAAAGCCGGAGAGAAGATTTTTTTATACAAAAATGGGATCGTACCGGCAAAAAGCATCAGCCAGTAATCCCCCTCTTCCTCTCATATATTACATATGTATACGGGATTAATTCAATTACCGGATTAAATTCCTCCTTTTCAATCACTTTCCAGACCCTGCGGTCTATTCTGGGGAACCAGGTATCTGCAGGATTTTTTTTATGGACATGAGTAACATAAAGCCTGTCGGCAAGAGGCATAAACTGGCTGTAAATGCTTGCGCCACCTATGATAAATATCTCTTCTTCCTTTTCACATTTATTCAATGCATCTTCAATAGAATATGCTGTTACCGCACCAAAAATATCTTCATATGGTATGTCGGTTATAATTACATTCTTTCGTCCGGGCAGCGGCTTTTTTGGTAACGACTCCCAGGTCCTTTTACCCATTATCACGGTTTTACCGTATGTGATTTTTTTAAAACGCTTAAGATCTTCAGGGATGTGCCATAAAAGCTCATTGTTTTTCCCTATTCCAAGATCTTCAGAAACAGCAACAATTATTGAGATCATAAATAAACTATATTGAAATCTCTCCCTTTATATTAGGATGAGATACATAATTTACAAGGTTAAAATCTTCGAAGCGGAATTTAAAAATATCTTTTACTGAAGGATTAATAATCATTCCGGGCAGAGAATAAGGTTCACGGGTAAGCTGTAATTTTACCTGTTCTAAATGATTAAGGTAAATATGGGCATCACCCAGTGTATGAACGAAATCACCAGGCTGTAGTCCTGTTGCCTGTGCTACCATAAGTATCAGAAGGGCATAAGATGCAATATTGAAAGGCACACCCAGAAAAATATCACAGCTTCTCTGGTAAAGCTGGCATGATAATCTCCCGGCGGCAACATAAAACTGAAACAATACATGGCATGGAGGGATGGCCATTTTCTCTATCTCTCCCACATTCCATGCACTTACTATATGACGCCGCGAATCGGGTGATTCTTTTATTGCACTTATAACGTTTGACAGCTGGTCAATTTTTTTGTTACCGTCAGCAGGCCATGATCGCCACTGGTAACCATACACTGGTCCAAGATTGCCATTCTCATCAGCCCATTCATTCCAGATAGTTACTCCGTTATCGGTAAGATACCTGATATTCGTATCACCCGAAATGAACCAAAGCAATTCATGTATTATTGATTTCAGATGAAGCTTTTTAGTTGTCAGCAACGGGAAACCCTCTTCAAGGTTAAATCTCATCTGGTATCCGAATACACTTATTGTACCTGTACCTGTTCTGTCGTGTTTATTAGTACCCGTTTTCAGTACATGATCAAGAAGATCGAGATACTGCCTCATCCCTATTGTTTTTTCTTTTTCCTCTTCTCAATCTCATCCCGGATGGCAGCTGCACGTTCGTAATCTTCTGTCTTCACTACCTCATCAATCATTTTATAGAGTTCCTCATCCGAATATGTAGCATATTTGGGACTCGATTCCTGTATATTATCATTTTCTCTTGAATTTGACAATTCAGTATCGGATGGAGCGTTTGTAAGCTGTGCCTTCTCAAGGATCTCCTCATTGATGTATATCGGACATCCGAATCTTAATGCTATTGCCACAGCATCGGATGTCCTGCTGTCAATAGAATATTCCTTCTCTCCATTGTTACAAACAAGTTTTGAAAAGAAAACTCCATCTTCCAGTTTATTGATCACGACCTCTATTATCGTTATGTCAAACTGATCCGCTATTACTTTAATAAGGTCATGAGTAAGAGGGCGGGGAGGTTCAAGATTTTCAAGTTTGATTACAATAGCCTGAGCTTCAAAACCACCGATAATAATAGGTATTCTTCTATCCCCGTTTTCCTCTATCAATATAAGCGCATAGGCCCCTGACTGAGTCTGGCTGTATGAAATACCCATCACCTTTAGCTTTACTCTTTTCATGTCAATTAGTTATGCGCCAAATAAATACATTAATCATTCCTGATTCATACCAACATAAAGATAATAGAAGTATCTGTACAGTCAAAAAATCTTTTCAACACCTTATGTAACCATCCTCATTCATGTAATGTCCAGAGAGTATGATAATATGTTTGATCCTGCCTTTATCAACATTTAAAAAATTCATATATAGGTTTGAAAATAATTGAAATTGTATATCTTTGCAGTCCGAAATTAAATACATCGAATAATAATGTACGCAATCGTAGAAATTGCAGGGCAGCAGTTTAAAGTAGAAAAAGGTAAGAAAATATTTGTTCACCGTCTTGATGCTGAAAACGGGAAAAAGATTGAATTCGACAAGGTCCTTTTAATTGAGGATGACGGGAAAATAACTATTGGAGAGCCTGTAATAAAAGATGCTGTTATTGAGGGAATGGTACTTGACCAGGTAAGGGGAGACAAGGTTATTGTTTTCAAGAAAAAGAGAAGAAAGGGATATAGGGTCACAAAAGGTCATCGTCAGAATTTTACCCAGGTTGAGATATTAAGAATCAACGAAAAGAGTCTGCCAAAAAAAGCCCCGGAAAAGAAAGAAACAGTTTCCGTTAAAGCTGAACCTGATGTAGAAAAAAAGAACGCTGATAAAAAACCGGAGGCAAAAAAGAGTGTAACCAAACAGAAGAAAGCTCCTGCAAAAAAATCAGCTGAGAAGAAAACTACTGCAAAAAAGACGGCATTAAAAAAACCAGCTGATAAAAAACCAGTAAAAGGGAAAACGTCAAAATAGATAGATAAATATTACAAACTACTTATAACCATGGCACACAAGAAAGGAGCAGGCAGTTCACGCAACGGTCGCGATTCGCAGAGTAAAAGGCTGGGCGTTAAGATCTTCGGCGGAAGTGTCGTAAAGGCAGGCAACATAATTGTTCGTCAGAGAGGTACAAAACACAATCCGGGCCTTAATGTGGGACTGGGTAAAGATCATACTCTGTATGCTCTGACTGATGGGGAGGTTGAATTCAAAAAAAGAAAAAACAACAAGACTTTCATTTCCGTTAAACCGGTAAGTAATTAAACTCTTATCTCAGGCTATAAGACTCCCGAAATTCTTTTAATATTGTTAAAAGCATTATCGGGAGTTTTTAATAATTTTACAGCGGGCATTCTTTAGCCTGCTTTTTTATTAATAAATATTTCAAGATGCTTACGATAAACCTTATTCGTGAAAAGAAAGATTTTATTATTGAACGTCTTAAAGTAAAGAATTTCGATGCCGGGGAAATAATTAATAAAATCCTTACTCTCGATACATCACGGCGTGAAATACAATCCCGGTCTGATTCCATGCAGGGGGAAATGAACAGGATCTCGAAAGAGATAGGTACCATGATTAAAGAGGGGCGAACAAAGGATGCTGAAACAGCAAAGGAAAAGACATATAAACTCAAGAATGAGATAAAGTCTCTTTTGGATAAACTAATCCTTGTCGACAACGAACTGAGGAATGAAATAATGAAGCTGCCCAATCTGCCGCATGAATCTGTTGCCGGGGGCTTCGGAGCAAAAAATAATGTGAAGGTACGGGAAGGAGGATCAATGCCCTCTGTTACTGATAATTTTCTACCTCACTGGGAATTGATAAAGAAATACGACATAATAGATTTGGATCTCGGGATAAAACTTACCGGCGCCGGATTTCCTGTCTACAAGGGTAAAGGAGCCAGGTTTGAACGAGCTTTGATCAGTTTTTTCCTCGATGAGGGAATCAAAGCAGGATATACTGAGGTTATGCCACCCATAATAGTAAACGAGGACTCAGGTTTCGGTACCGGGCAGCTTCCGGATAAAGATGGACAAATGTACTATGTTACTCAGGATAATTTTTACCTGATACCTACTGCCGAAGTGCCTGTGACCAATATTTACAGGGACGTGATACTCAGTGCCGATGATCTCCCGGTAAGGAACATTGCCTATACACCCTGCTTCAGAAGAGAAGCCGGCTCATGGGGAGCCCATGTCAGAGGACTTAACAGGCTGCACCAGTTTGATAAGGTCGAAATTGTTCAGATTGCACACCCTGATCATTCTTATAGATCTCTTGAGGAAATGGCCAGCCATGTCGAAAGCCTTGTCGTTAAACTTGCCCTTCCATACCGTATCATGAGGCTTTGTGGAGGAGATATGTCTTTTACTTCATCTCTTACCTACGATTTCGAGGTTTGGTCGGCTGCCCAGAAACAATGGCTTGAAGTAAGCTCCGTTTCAAATTTTGAATCATTTCAGGCAAACAGGCTGAAATGCAGGTTTAAAGATAAAGGCGATAAACAAACCCGGCTTACCCATACTCTTAACGGAAGCGCTCTTGCACTTCCGAGAATTGTAGCTGCTATACTCGAAAACAACCAGACAGATAAAGGGATCATGATCCCTGAAGTGCTGGTATCATATACAGGATTTAAAATCATCGATTGACGACTCCTTTTCTTTCACTCATATTCATACACTTTATCCTTCATGAGTCCGTTTACTATACAACTCTTGTCGGTCTGTTGTTTATTATTACAGGAATTTGGATCCGGAACCGTAAACCGGCAATGTGATAAATTATTACCTTTGAACCCGCTAAAGTATTAATTACAATAATGAAGAAGTTATTTTATCTCCTTCTTGCACTACTGATAATATCCGCCTCATGCAAAAAAGAGGAACCCGAACCTGTTGTCACTGACGATCTTCCGGCCCTGTCCAGGGATACATTATATTATATTATGAAGCATTGGTATTACTGGTATGACCTGATGCCATCAGTGACAAAGGAAAATTATGCTGATCCTTATACGCTGCTGGAAGCATTAAGATACAAAGAAATAGATAAGTGGAGTTTTGTAGCTGATTATAATGAGTTCATGGCTGAAATGGATGGAATATTTGTGGGACATGGTTTTAGAATAGGTCTCGACAAATCACTTAATGCCAGGATAGCCATGATCTATAACAACTCACCTTTATATGACGAGGGTGTGCGTCGCGGCTGGATCGTGAAACAGATAAACGGTTATGATATTGCTTCTATACTGTTAGCAAACGACTCAGAAGCCTACCTGAAAGCAATAGGCCCATCAGATGCAGGAGTAACGAACAACTTTCTTTTCCAGCGGCCTGATGGAACAGAAGTATCTATCTCCTCAACCAAACAAAGCTTTACCATCAACTCGGTGATCCTTTATGATACCCTCCACCTCTCATCCGGTATAACGGGTCATCTTGTGTTTGAATCATTCATCAAACCTTCTGAAAATGAACTTGATACCGCATTTGCTTTTTTCAAGGACAATAATGTACAGGATCTTATTCTTGATCTCAGGTATAATTCGGGAGGATACCTTTATATAGCACAACAGCTGGCAAGCTATATTGCAGGTAATTCAAATACAGGAGTGATATTTGCCAGTCTGAATTATAATGATAAGAACCAGGATTATAATGTCGATTATCCTTTTAAAACTTCTTCATACCCCCTCTCGCTTCCGAGACTTGTTGTTATATCCACACGCTTAACAGCCTCTGCAAGTGAAGCAGTTATGAATGGCCTCAAACCGCATTTAAACCTTGTAAGTATAGGTGATACAACAACCGGCAAACCTATGGGAATGAATGGATGGCCATGTGCTGATACATATTTTTTCTGGCCGGTCACATTTAAGATTGTGAATTCCATTGATGAAGGTGAATATTATGACGGCATTGCCCCTTCAAAAATATGCACTGATGATATAACCCATGATTTTGATGACCGTAACGAAGAATGTTTAAAAGAGGCTATATACTGGCTCGAAACAGGTTTCTTCCAGGCAAAAGGAAGCGAAGAATTCAGCCGGTCAGCAAACTTCTCCGAAAAACCATCATGGGTAAACAATACATTTGTGATTAAAAAATAAAAACCATTTATCAGGATGGGAAAAGGCAATGCTCAAGAGAGAATAATCCTTGGCATCGATCCCGGCACAAACATTACCGGGTATGGAGTGATAAAGGTCTCAGAAAATAATCCCGAACTTATTACCATTGGTGCAATTGACCTGTCAAAATTCGGCGATCATTACCTTAAGCTTAAACATATCTTTGACAGAACCATCGGGATAATAGATGAATACCACCCTGATGAACTGGCAATCGAGGCTCCCTTCTATGGTAAAAATGTACAGTCGATGCTTAAACTTGGAAGGGCACAGGGAGCAGCGATAGCTGCGGCTCTTACACGTTCATTGCCAATTTATGAATATGCTCCCAGGAAGATCAAAATGTCGATAACGGGACAGGGAGCGGCATCAAAGGAACAGGTTGCTGCCATGCTGGCATACATACTAAAATTTAAACGGCACGAAATGAAACTTGATGCTACTGATGGTCTTGCTGCTGCACTTTGTCATTTCTTCCAGTCGGGAACAGTGAAAAGTGAAAAAGCCTGTTCAAGCTGGAAAGATTTCATGAGCAAAAATCCGGGAAGAGTCAGATAATAGAGCTCTTCAGATGAGGGCTACGGCAAGAGTGGTAACACTTACCCTTACACCCTCTGTTTTAAGCAGCTCCGTCACACACGATTCAATGGTTGATCCCGTCGTTATCACATCATCAACAAGCAATATATGCTTATCCCTGATGCCTGCTGAGTCGGTAACGCAAAAAATTCCTTCAACATTTGTCCATCGTTCATATCTCGATTTTTTTGTCTGTGTGGCGGAGAGATTTTTTCTTGAAAGCGAAATCCTGTCAACAGGAATACCGGTGGCCTCAGAGATGCCCTGTGAGATAATTTCACTCTGGTTGAAGCCCCTTATCCGTTGTTTTGCAGGATGCAGCGGAACAGGAATAATAACGTCAATACCATCGGTAAAATCTGAATTTTTAAGTGCAGATCCATATATTTTCCCGAGCTCGTAGCCTATCTCTCTGATACCCTTATATTTAAGGTTGTGTATAAGATTCCTGATGCGACTGCCTCTGTTATAGAATGAGAAAGCTGCAGCCTTTTCAATCCTGCATCTTCCCCAGAATAATTGTTCTACCGGGTTGTTTGACTCATTATGATAATTAGCTCTGGGTATCAGGATATAACACTCAGTACAAATGAGCTTTTCATTTCTCAGAAGGTGGTTCCCACATGCATAGCAAAGCCTTGGAAAAAGAAGGCTTATAACATCATCCCACAAATCATACATATAACTCATGCAGCGAGCTGAATTATTTATGTAAAGATATGTTTTTTATAAGAAATGAAAAACTTACACCGAGAGCCACGGATTTCTTATGAGTAGCAAAAAGATTCTATTGCAAAACCTTCTCTCTTATCTTTTTTGCTATTTCCATAAACTCTTCATTGGTGAATTTAAGCTTGGGATTTCTGAAGTTCACATCCTCCATGGTATCCATAGGGATAAGGTGTATATGAACATGAGGCACTTCGAGACCTACAACTGCCACAGCTATCCTGTTACATGGGACAACTGATTCAATGGCCGCTGCGACTTTTTTTGAAAATATTATTAGTCCGGCCAGAAGATCATCATCCAGATTAAAAATGTAATCGATTTCCTGTTTTGGGACCACCAGGGTATGACCGGCCTTCAATGGATTTATATCAAGAAAGGCGAAATACCTTTCATCTTCAGTGATTTTATAACATGGGATCTCCCCATTAATGATTTTTGTAAAAAGAGTTGCCATGATCTGAATATTACAATGAGATAGAAATGATTTCAAAAGGAATTATTCCTGCCGGCACCTTAATCTGCACAATCTCTCCGACTTTTTTACCCATCAGTCCCTGTGCAATTGGTGAACTGATGGCAATCTTGCCCTCTTTGAAATTAGCTTCGCTTTCAGGAACAAGCTGATATTCCATTACACTGTTATTCTTTTTATTCTTTATTTTTATCTTATTCAATATCCTTACGGTTGACGTATCAATTTTAGATTCGTCAATTATCCTTGATTTGGCAATAACATCCTCAAGTCTTGCTATTTTCATTTCAAGCATAGCCTGTTCCTCTTTGGCTGCTGCATATTCTGCATTCTCGGTAAGGTCGCCTTTGTCCCTGGCGTCTGCTATCAGCCCGGCGATATTCGGCCTCTCAACAGTTCTCAGATTCTCAAGCTCATCTTTAAGCTTTTGAAGACCCTCTTCCGTTACATATAAAACCTCGGACATTTTTCCTTACATATTTTAAAAAAAGGAAGAATTCCAGGAATTCCGGAACTCTTCATCCACAAATATAAAAAACTTTTAAATAACTACAAAAAAAAAGCTGAAAATTAGTTGTTTACAGGTCCGGGACAGCCCAGCCTCTATTACTTATATTTCCTTCCTGCTTTTTTAGTTCTTGATGTACTGGTTTTCTTTTTATTCTTATATCGTGTATTTGCATCCTTTACATTTTGCTTCATGCGTTCCCGAACTTCAGGTGTCTGTATTTCTAATGATCTCTCGTGATTTTCCTTAATGAACTTTTCTGAGTCACGCTTCAGCTTCTTTTCCTTTTTAGCCTGCAATCTCCGGGCTCTTTTAACACTCATCGGTTTCCTGAGCTTTGTCCTTTTATTCTTTGACTGCTGACTAATGGAAATTTCGTTGCTCTCATAACCGGCTTTACTTTTAATAACCGGAAGGGCATTGCATAAAGTCATGCCCGATAGAAGGATCAATACTGTAAACATGATGAATAACTTGTTCATCTCGTTATAATTATAATATTAGTATGATAAGCATCGTTATATTTACCGGAGTAATACTAATTTTGTACCATTAATCATTTTTGAATGGTAAAAGGTTCAAAAATAAGGTTTTTTTTGTTTTTAATCCTATTTGTTTTTTTGCCGGCTTCCTGTGAAAAGAACAAAAACGATATAATACCTGATGTTTATGTAAACTTTTACATGGACATTACCGGGGATATACTCTTTTCTGATCTTGCCGCAATTGGTAATCATGTTATTGTCACCTCACAGACCAATAACTGGGGTAGTAAAGCTGCCGGTTACGATAATAATGGCATTATTGTTTACAGGTCGAATCCGGATGAGTTTAATGCGTATGACCGCACCTGTCCTCATGACTATGCAGTGAACGGGCTCAGTATCAAGGTCAATGTTGATTTTACACAGGCTGTTTGCCCCCGCTGCAGCACCTGTTATGCTCTTTCTGCTTTCGGAATGCCTGTCTCAGGACCCGGCCAATATCAACTAAAGAACTATAAAACCCATTTTGACGGAAAGTACCTGAGTGTGTGGAATAAATAAAATCTAGTACCTGTAATGCTCAGGTTTATAGGGCCCTGTTTCCAGTACCCCTATGTAATCCGATTGTTCCTTTGTAAGCTTTGTAAGTTTAACCCCCAGCTGGTCAAGGTGAAGTCTGGCAACCTCTTCATCAAGATGTTTCGGAAGCCTGTATACACCTATCTTGTAATTATTCTTCCAGAGATCGATCTGAGCAAGTGTCTGATTACTGAATGAGTTGCTCATGACAAAGGAGGGATGACCTGAGGCACAGCCAAGGTTTACAAGTCTTCCTTCGGCAAGCATAAAAATAGCATGTCCGTCAGGGAACAGGTACTTATCAACCTGCGGTTTTATATTTATTTTCCTTACATCTTTCAAATCATTCAGATCATTGACCTGTATTTCGTTATCAAAATGACCAATATTGCAGACTATCGACTGGTCCTTCATCTTCTTCATATGTTCCACAGTTATAACATCCCTGTTGCCTGTGGCTGTAACAAAGATATTTCCTTCATCAAGAGCATCTTCAACAGTTTTGACTTCAAAGCCTTCCATGGCTGCCTGGAGTGCGCATATCGGATCAATTTCCGTCACAATTATCCTTGCGCCGTAGGATCGCATTGATTTTGCAGATCCTTTTCCGACATCACCATATCCGCAAACCACAACTACTTTCCCGGCAATCATTACATCAGTTGCCCTTTTAAGGCCATCGGCCAGTGATTCACGGCATCCGTAGAGATTGTCAAATTTCGATTTTGTGACTGAATCATTAACATTAATTGCAGGTACAAGCAGTTCATTCCGTTCCATCATCTGGTATAACCTGTGAACCCCTGTGGTTGTCTCCTCCGATATTCCCTTCATCTCGCTGACGGCATTATGCCATTTCCCGGGTTCGTTTGCCTGTATCTTTTTCAGTGTGGCAAGAATAATAGCCTCTTCCCTGTTGGCAGGTTTCCTGTCAAGAGTCGAAGGATCTTTTTCGCCTTTATAGCCAAGATGCAGGAACAGCGATGCATCACCGCCGTCATCAACGATCAGGTTAGGGCCTTCCCCTCCGGGGAATGAGAGTGCCTGAGCCGTACACCACCAGTATTCTTCAAGAGTTTCCCCTTTCCAGGCAAACACCGGAATGCCTCTTTCAGCTATTGCTGCTGCGGCATGGTCCTGGGTTGAAAAAATATTACAGCCGGCCCATCGCACATCAGCACCAAGCTCTGCCAGGGTCTCTATAAGAACTGCTGTCTGAATTGTCATGTGCAGCGACCCGGTGATCCGTGCTCCTTTCAACGGTTTTTCAGAAGAGTACTTCTTCCTTATAGACAGAAGTCCCGGCATCTCTTTTTCCGCTATCTCTATCCCCTTTCTGCCAGATTCGGCAAGAGAGATATCTTTAACCTTATATAGCATTGTCTTTTCTGTAACTAATTCCATTTGAAAAATATGATTAAGGATGCAAAGGTAATAAAAATCCACTTTTGTTTATTTAAGCAATTGCATGGCTCTTGCTTTATCTTTTTCCATTTGTTTGGCGAGTTGATCAGTATTGTCAAATTTTATTTCATCCCTTAACCTGTACCTGAATATTATTTCAATTTCCTTTCCGTAGATATCGGATTTAAAATTAAAAATATTGACTTCGATCGATCTTGATCCGGTTGTTTTATTTACCGTGGGATTCTTCCCTACACTCAGCATTCCCGGATATTTTTTACTATCTATCTGAATATCTACTGCATAGGCTCCGTCGCATGGTATAAGTTTATTCTGATCACACGGTTTTATATTTGCCGTCGGATACCCTATTTCTCTTCCTATTTTCCTGCCTTCAATTATCGTCCCCTTTAATGAATAATTGTAACCCAGCCATTGTTTTGCTTCATTCAGCCTGCCTTTTAATAATGCTTCACGTATCAGCGATGAGCTTATTGTCTCTTCGCCCGTTCTGAAGCCTTCTATCTGTTCAACTTTAAATTTCAGGGATGATACACATTTTACTATTGTATCATAGTTGCCTTCTCCATGATACCCAAGATGATGATCATGACCGATAATGAGATATCTTGTTCCGATTTTATTGATAAGTATTTTTTCAATAAAATCGCAGGCTTTAATCCTGCTGAACTGTTTCGTGAACCTTATAATTACCAGGTGGTCTGCACCTGCTTTTTCTATCAGCATCTTTTTTTCATCCAGGGTAGAGAGGAAGAATATCCCTTCAGTTTCTTTTTCCAGTACCAGCCGGGGGTGAGGGTGAAAAGTTATAACGACCGATTCTCCTTTGACCTTCCGCGCGCGTGATACTAACAGGTCAAGCAGCGCCCTGTGACCTGAATGAACACCGTCAAATATCCCAAGGGTTACAACAGGATTGGTGAACATAAGATTCTCGTATCCCTCATGAATAATCATAAAATGAAATTAGTCCTGTAAAATTAGCAAAGCGCCGGGATATGACATAATATAATGATTTTGTTTTTGTATTTTTATCGTCAGTCATTCAATCATACTACCAAATGAGGAACACCAAATTTTACAATGATGACAGCTGGCTGAAACCATTTACCTGTATTATTGATGCCCGTATCAATCAGTGTATTCAGAAAGAGAGGCACCTGGCAGGCAAGTCTTCACTTTCTGAATTTGCAATGGGACATTATTATTACGGACTTCATCGTACAGGTGATCAATGGATCTTCAGGGAGCGGGCTCCCAATGCCACAGATATTTTTATCATCGGAACTTTCAATAGTTGGGAAGAAAAACCCGACTACAGGTTAATAAAAATCAATCAGCATGGAGACTGGGAGATTACTCTTCCGTTAAATGCACTGAATCACATGGATCTTTTTAAGCTGTCTATCCACTGGGAAGGAGGAAAGGGCGAAAGGATCCCTTCATATGCCAGGCGGGTGGTTCAGGATGACAGCACCAAGATCTTTTCCGCACAGGTCTGGAGTCCTGATGAACCCTATAAATGGAAGATTGAGAATTTCAGTCACGAGGCCACAACTACCGTAATATACGAAGCTCACGTCGGGATGGCAACTCAGGAGGAAAGGACAGGTACATACCATGAGTTCGCCGAGAAGATTATTCCCATAATAGCCAGGGCGGGATACAATACTATCCAATTAATGGCTGTACAGGAACATCCCTTTTACGGATCATTCGGATATCATGTTGCTAATTTCTTTGCAGCTTCATCTCGTTTCGGAACACCTGAGGAACTAAAGGAACTTATTGACAGAGCCCATATGGCAGGGCTCCGGATTATAATGGACCTTGTTCATTCTCATTCAGTTAAGAACACGAACGAAGGGCTTGGACTCTTTGATGGATCTCCCGGTCAGTATTTTCATAACAACGAACGTAGAAACCATATCGCATGGGATTCCCTGTGCTTTGACTATGGAAAGGATAATGTAATCCACTTTTTGCTGTCAAATTGCCGGTACTGGCTTGAGGAGTTCAAATTTGACGGATTCCGCTTTGATGGAGTAACAAGTATGATCTATTATGACCATGGTCTTGGAAAGAATTTTACCACCTATGATGAGTATTTTGATGGTGGTCAGGATATTGATGCACTGGTCTATCTGTATCTCGCCAACAAAATGATCCATGAATTCAGTCCTGGAGCACTGACCATAGCAGAGGAAATGAGTGGAATGCCCGGTCTTGCTGCCGGTACAAACAGAAATGGATACGGATTTGACTACCGTCTCTCCATGGGGGTTCCCGATTTCTGGATAAAGCTCGTTAAGGATACTCCCGATGAACAGTGGGATATGGGAAAGCTTATGCATGAACTCACACAACACCGTCCGGAGGAAAAAATAATATCATATTGTGAATCGCACGATCAGGCTCTTGTTGGTGATAAAACACTAATCTTCAGGATGATCGATGCAGAGATGTATACCGGGATGACAAAATCACACCATAGTTTTACTATTGACCGTGGCATTGCGTTGCTTAAAATGATACGTCTTATTACATTCAGTACATCAGCAGGCGGATATCTGAATTTCATGGGAAATGAGTTTGGCCATCCGGATTGGATTGATTTCCCTCGTGCAGGAAATAACTGGAGCTATAAATATGCCAAAAGGCAATGGCATCTTGTTGAAGATAAAGATCTTAAATACCACTATCTTGCCAACTTCGACAAAGATATGGTGAAGCTCCACAACGATTTCAAGATACTCGACATCCCCTATATTGACAGGATATATGAGAATAGCCATGATAAGGTTATAGCTTATTCAAGAGGCGAGCTGCTGTTTGTTTTCAACTTCAATCCCGTATCATCTTTCACAGATTACGGGATCCCTGTTAAAAGTAAATTTAAGATCGTTCTTGATTCTGATGATCCGGCATTCGGGGGTTTTGACCGGATAGACAGAACTGCTATATATGCTTCTGTCAAAAAAGCGGAAAGGCTGACCCTTAATGTCCCCTTCTACCTGTATCTCTATCTTCCTTCCCGGACTGCTCTTGTCTTAAAGAAAGAACCTATAAGGAGAGCTACTGAAATTTAATCAATCCATCTGAGCAGATAAAAATCCTGTTTGTGGGGTAGATCTTTATGTTTAGGATAAATTCGTATGCCATAGAAAAATGTACCTGCCTTTTCAGGTACAAGACTTGCCCTGTAAAGGCATTTCCCGCTCTTGCAGCTTATTATTTCAAAATCCTCGCTGGCAACAAATTCATGTTCACCCTGTTTGTTCATGTGGGTAATAATAAATTCCACACCAACATTTTCTTCAGGAATCTTCTTGACATTGAGTGCAATTTCAGCTTTGTAGTCATGGCCTGAATGATATACATTTTCCTCCGGTTTTTCAAAGCTGTAATTCAGAACCTCAATATTATCCCATTCTTCAATCATTGTTTTCTTCCACACTGCAAGTTCTTTTGCCTTTTCAAAATTATTTTTCGTGAGGTATTTACTTCGCGTGAACAGTCTGGAATAATATTTTTCATAGTAATCATCCAGTTGTCTCTTCATAGTAAATTCCGGTGCAATCTTCACCATGGTGTTTTTTATATGGCTGATCCACTCAGCCGGAATACCATTGTCATCAAATGAGTAATATGCCGGTACTATTTCATATTCAAGCATATTATAGATTGTCTCAGCATCAATATCATCCTGGAGATCCTGGTTATCGAAGGTCCTCTTCTTGGGAAGTGCCCAGCCTGCAAATGCCCTGTAGCCTTCAACCCACCAGCCGTCGAGAACGCTGAAATGGATTGTCCCGTTCATTACTGCCTTTTCGCCGCTTGTTCCTGAAGCCTCCAGTGGTCTTGTCGGTGTATTCAGCCATATATCAACACCCCTGACAAGGTATTTTGCCATCTCAATATCATAGTTTTCAAGGAATATTACCTTTCCTGCAAACTGGGGCATCTGGGATACTTCAAATATCCTTTTGATAAGGTCTTTCCCCCCGCCGTCATGAGGATGTGCTTTACCTGCATATATAAACTGAACCGGTTTATCCGGATTATTTACAATACGGTCAAGTCTGTCGAGATCTTTGAACAGGAGTGAAGCTCTTTTATATGTTGCAAAACGCCTGGCAAAACCAATAGTCAGAGCCTTTTCATCAAGATGGCTGCTTATGTTAAGCAGAGTACGGGGACTCACATGTTTCTCCATCATGTTTGTCTGAAGCCGTTTGCGGATGTTTGAGAAGAGGTTCTTTTTAAGATCTTTTTTGATCTCATAAATTCTTCTATCATCGATAGTGTAAAGCTTTTCCCAGAGCGACCTGTCGGTCTGGTCAAAATTTATACTTCCTGTAAGCTCCTTATATACCTCTTTCCATTCCGATGCTGTCCATGTAGGATGGTGAACACCGTTGGTCACATACCCTATAAAAAGCTCTTCCTTCAGGTAACCTGGCCACAACTTATTGAATATTCCCCGGCTCACCTCGCCGTGAAGCTTACTTACGCCGTTGACCTCCTGCGACATCCTTGTTGCCAGGTAGCTCATATTGAATTTCCTGTCAGTATCGTTTTCGCATCTGCCGAGAGCCATCAGCTCTTCCCAGGAGATATTCAACCTGCTGTGGTAGTGAGATATATATTTCCTGAGCAGGTCCTCGTCAAAGGCATCATGACCGGCGGGAACTGGTGTGTGAGTAGTGAAGAGTGTTGAGGCTCTTACAGCTTCAACAGCCTCTTTAAAGGTAAGATGATGTTCATCAATCATTGTTCTTAGTCTCTCAAAGCTTACAAAAGCTGAATGGCCTTCATTGCTATGAAATACATCAGGTTTTATTCCCATGGCAACCAGGGCTCTCATCCCTCCTATTCCAAGAATAAGTTCCTGCCGCAGCCTGTTTTCATTATCGCCTCCATACAGATGATGAGTAACAGTCCTGTCTTCAGGTGTATTATCTTCATTATCGGTGTCGAGAAGTAAAAGCCGTACTTTACCGACCATTGCTTCCCATACACGTATTATTACCGTTCGGCCGGGCCAGACCAGGCTCACAGACAGGTTATTTCCATCCTGGTCCTTTATCGGATTGATAGGAAGCCTTGAAAATTCTTCTGCTACATATACTGCAAGCTGCTCTCCTTTAGGTCCCAGTTTCTGCTTAAAGTAACCGAACCTGTACAACAGTCCTATTCCTATAATATTGATATTAGAGTCGCTTGCTTCCTTGAGGTAGTCACCGGCAAGAAGACCAAGTCCTCCGGAATATATTTTCAGGCAGGGATGTATTCCAAACTCCATGCTGAAATAGGCTATACAGGGTTTTTCAGGATCGCCCGGGCGGTTCATGTATTCCATGAATTCCTTATCCGTCTTTTCGAGGTCGGTAACAAACTCTTCATCATCCTCGAGAACCAGAAGTCTTTTATAATCAATCTTTTCGAGAAGAAGCTTCGGGTTATGCTTTACATCTTCCCACTGGGAGGGATCCATTCTTTTAAATAACTGTTCAGCATTACTGTTCCATGACCACCATAGATTATTTGCCAGAGCATTAAGAGATGCCAGTTTTTCAGGAACGTCGCTCTGAACATAGATATCTTTCCACACCGGAACCTGATGAGGTTTTCGAACAGGTATACCCGGAGCCTCTATAAATCGGGCAAATTCTCTTGGTTCCTCTCTTCTTGGTGTGCTGTGTTCAAGAGCAATCTCATATGCCTTGAAGTAATACTCTACAAGACTGTCCCACATGGCAATCCTTGATATCTCATGAGCTTTTTCCCTTGCCTCCAGCACCTCTGCCTCAGAAAGACCGATAAACATAGATATGAAATCCTTAATATCTGACACGACCTTGCTTTCATTGTTGTCAGTACGTTCGATCAAGGCAATACCATTACCCGGATTTTCAAAATATTTTCTTACCCAGAGTCCAAAGCCTGACAATAAAGTTGTAACAGTAGGAATTGAAAACATCAGGCTTTCAAGGGGTGTATATCCCCATGGTTCATAATATGATGGAAATACTGACAGATCGAAGCCGATCAGGAGATCGTAATATGGTAAATTGAATATGCCGTCATTCCCATTCAGGTAAGAGGGCGCAAAGATTATCTTAACTTTCGACTTCTGATCATTACTCAGATTATTGGCATGAATCTGCTGCAGCACCGGGTCTGTACCAGGATAGTGCAGACTGTGAGTGAGATACCTGTCACCCCCGTTTGCAGGTCCATTATTGTACAGAATATCAACCAGGTCCTGGCGCGGCCCTTTATGGTATGCAGGCATCAGGATAAATGCTACACACTCCTTGTCAAGGTTCTCATTCTTATTGAGCTGACCAAGAGAATCAATAAAAATATCAATTCCTTTATTTCTGAATTCATACCTGCCGCTGTTTACAACAAGTACACAATTATCCGAAAGGGTGTATCCAAGAATAGCCTCTGCAACACTCTTTAGTTTTGACCTTGCGGCAACTCTTTTCTCATCAAAAACATCACTCGCCGGAATAAATGAATCTTCAAAACCATTGGGAGTTACGATGTCAACATCCTTTCCCAGGAAATGGCTGCACTCTCTCGATGTTATCTCACTGACTGTAGTAAAGACATCTGCTACTGAAGCTGATAATTTTTCAAGTGACTGTTTTGCAACAATGTTGAACTCACGGGCTATCTGTGCGGGATTATATTCCTTCATCTTCCCGTATAATGGCCGGTTGTTGCCGGCAATACATCTGCCAAGGACTGTTGCATGAGATGTAAAAGATGTGGCAATCCAGGGTACCTGCTTTTCAAGATATAAAATCCCTGTGCCGGTCATCCACTCATGGAACTGGGCGACAATATTATTATAGTCAGGATAAAAAGAGGTAAAACTCTCTATAAGCTTACCTGCAGCATATCCGAAAAGAGCAGGTTCAACATAATCCCACTGACCTGAAATACTATCAAGCTTGTAGGTTTCCCAGAAGTATGCAAATATCTCATTTTGCTGTCCGAAATAGGGAGTGAAGTCAATAAGAAAAACAACAGGTTTGCCGGCAATATTCCACCTTCCAATCTTGACTCTTAATCCTTCCGATTCTGCTCTTCCTTTCCATTCGGCATACAAAGATTCATCCGGTATGAATTCCGGGTTTTTAACATCTTCTCTCCATACATCCGGACCAATAAGTATATAGTTATCACCGATTTCGTCAACAATATTAAGTGCTTTTGTTGAGATGACAGTATGTATGCCTCCTACCTTGTTGCATACTTCCCAACTGGTTTCGAAAATAAAATCAGCCTTCATGGTAAGTGTTTCATAATATGTGATTCAGTTATTTGGTTTTTTTTGTTCCACTACCGGTTTTTTTCGATGTGGTTTTCTTTGCAGCAGTTTTTCTGTTTGATTCTGTCAGCAGTTCATGAGCCAGTTCCTGTAAAGAGGTCTTTGGTTCTTTTTTTACAGCTGAGGGTCGGCCGGGTTTTGTTTTTGGAGTCCTCCGTTTAGTTAGTTTTTCAATTTCATCTGACTGCTGTTCAATGATTTTTTCCTTTTCCACCAGCAACGCTTCGAGTTTTGAGAGCTGTTCCTTATCATCTACGGCAGGAAGGCTTCTGTTAACCCTTATTTCAAAATCGCTCAGCACGTTCATATAATTCATAAATGCATCATACGGCGTCTCATATGGATTGAAATATGCATGTACGGCGCCATCTGAAAAGAACTTTGTTGCCATGTAATAAAAGTGGTCGCTGGACTGAAGGTATTCAAAGTCCTTTGCCAGTTGCTCATCGTTATCGCAAATCTTTACCTTTTCAGATAATTCATATAGCTTATTGAGAGCGGCTACCTGCAGTTCATTACCAAGCCATGCAGTTATATCACGCTCTTCATCGGCCCATGAAATGGGTGAAGGAACACTTATGGCAGAAACAGGCTGTAATGTGTCAGCAATTTCTGTCGGGGTCATAAACTTAAATGGTGTTTTTTTAAGTATTGCTCCCGGCAGATGGAGAAGAAAATCAAATATCCCTGTCTCCTTCCAGTTATGTTCTCCAAATGTTTCATAGTCGAGAAAAATATTTATCAGCTCGCTTTGGGGTGCAAGTTTACTAATCCACGAAGCATATTTTTCTGCTGTCAGAGGCCAGGCGCTCCAGTTTCTATTTGAGAATCTGAAAGCTATATCATCGCTCAAAACGAAGTTCCTTAAGAGTACCTTTAATCGTGGATTTATTGAGTTACAGTACAGATAATTAGGGCTTTTCCATCCCAGTACATGCTTGGCGCCTTCAGTAAGCATCGACTTGAAGCCCATATCAGCAACCCATGAACCGATTTGATCGGAATATATTAACTCTGTATTCCTGAATGATGTGGTCTCAACGCCCAGGTATGTTTTCATCATCTCCCTGTGGATCCTTACCTGCTCTTCAAACTGAGCCCTGTCTTTCAGTGAGGCCAGTGAATGGGAATCTGTTTCGGCAAGAAATTCCACCATCCCGGTTTCAGCAAGCTCCCTGAAAGAATCAAGTACTTCAGGGGCATATAACCTGAACTGGTTTATAACTATTCCCGAAAGGGAAAAAGTCACCTTAAACTTCCCTTTGTGTTTCTGAATGAGATCCATAATAATCTTATTGGCAGGGAGATAACATTTCCCTGCGATTTTTCTCATTATTGACTCATTCGAGTAATCATCATAATAATAATGATCAAGGCCAAGGTCAAAGAACCTATAGCGTTTTAGTCGGAAAGGCTGATGAATCTGAAAGTATAAGCATATTGCTTTTTTACCTGCTGCGCTCATATCTTAATACTATTTTTTCCAAATCACTCTTTCATAAATATCCTTAACATGTTTAGCTGAGTTATCCCATTTAAGCCTGATAACTTCCTCCTTGCCGTTTCTGATGAACATACGCGCCAGTGCAGGATAGTTAAGAATACCATAGATAGCGTCAGCCATTGCATCGATATCCCAAAAGTCGGTTTTAACTGCATGGGTAAGTATTTCAGCCACACCCGACTGTTTACTGATTATTACAGGCACATTTGATTGCATAGCCTCCAGGGGGGATATTCCAAAGGGCTCTGACACCGAGGGCATAATATATACGTCACTCATAGCCAGCATTGTAAATACATCTCTTCCATGCAGAAATCCCGTAAAATGAAAACGGTCGGTTATTTTCAATGATGCTGCTCTTCTTATCATCCTGTCCATCATATCTCCCGAACCGGCCATCACAAACCGTACATTGTTCATCACTCTGAGGACTTTATAGGCAGCTTCGATGAAGTATTCCGGTCCTTTCTGAAGAGTAATCCTCCCAAGGAACGTTACTACCTTATCATCGAAGCCCTTTTTCACCACTATGTCGTCGGCAATATGAACAGGTTCTACGGCATTATATACTGTTTCTACCTTATCAGGGTGAATGTTATATTTATTAATTACAACATCACGGGTAAGGTTACTGACCGTGATTATTTTGGATGCGGCATCCATACCGTTTTTTTCAATGCGGTAAACATCCGGATTGACATTACCCCCGCTTCTGTCAAAATCTGTGGCATGAACATGTATCACAAGGGGTTTCCCGGAAACTTCCATTGCTGCAATCCCTGCAGGATAGGCAAGCCAGTCGTGGGCATGTATAATGTCAAACTCGTTTTCTTCGGCTATTACTGATGCCACTATGGAATATTTATAGATATCATCCATCAGATTACTGTCGTATCTTCCTGAGAAATCAATCATCCCCCTGTCGTCTGTCTGGACAAAGAGCCTGTGTCCGCTTACTTCTGATTTCACAAGTTTCCAGAAATCTTCAGGATCTATGTATGGGACAATCTTTGATGATACTTCTATCTTTTCAACAGGTCTTCTGGTCCCTTTGTAAAAAATTTGTTTGAAAGCAACCGGCACCTTATTTGCGCCTACCAGGCGTACAATCCCCTGCTCCTCATCTCCCCATGCTTTAGGAACAACAAAGATGACTTCCAGGTTGTCGAGCGTGGACATTCCTCTCGTCAATCCAAAACTGGCTGTACCCAGACCGCCTGAAATATGCGGTGGAAACTCCCATCCAAACATTAACACACGCATCTTCTTCTCCTGTTAAAGATTTGAATATTTATTTTCAAGAAGATCAATAATCCTTAATACCTCCCCAATGCTCCATGCCTGGGAAATTGCTCCCCTCGGCGCATGCGGCGGATCTCCGTCATGTATTTCTGACAGAGTGCTTACCCCATGCTCCGCCATCACCTCTTCAAGCCCGTAGATCAGGTTCTCAACCTTTTGAACACCCTGGGTTCCATACACTCTAAGCCAGCCTTCGCAAAAAGGACCTAAGAGCCATGGCCAGACCGTTCCCTGGTGATATGCATTATCTCTCTCTTCCTGATTGCCGCAGTAGGTTCCTTCATACAACGTGTTAGCCGGAGATAGAGACCTTAAACCTCTTGGTGTAACAAGCTCTTTATCAGCAACATCCAAAACCAATTTCATTTGTTCCTTATCAAGCATGGAGTAAGGTAAAGACACTGCAATAACAATGTTTGGCCTGACAAAGAAATTGCTGCCCTCTTCATCATTGACATAATCGGCCAGGCAGCCTCTTTTTCCATCCCAGAATATCTCAAGAAATGATTGTTTGATCAGCCCGGGTAAATATTCAAACTCTTTTATAAAATTATTATCCTTTTCAACTTTTGCCATTTCGAGGGCGAAGCATACAGCATTATACCATAATGCATTTATCTCTACTGCATAGCCTCTTCTCTGTGTTACCGGAACACCATTGACAACGGCATCCATCCATGTAAGAGCTTTCCCGTGAGCATCAGCATAAACAAGGCCGTTTTCACGTACATGGATGTTAAAAGCAGTACCTTTCTTGTAGGCTTCCAGAACAGATTTGGCAGCTGTACCGTAACGTTCGCAACAATCAGATCCACCATTCAGGACATACTGCTGGAGTGTCCATAAAAACCAGAGAGGGGTATCAACAGAATTGTATGCGTAATTTCCTGCTGACCCCATATTGGGGAAGAGTCCGTTTTTCATTCTTTTTACCTGAGTGTCAAGAACATCCCTGTATAATGCAAGCTTTTGACGCGCCAATGCAATACCGGGAAGGGATATGAATGTATCCCTGCCCCATGATCCAAACCACGGATATCCGGCAATTATCAGAGTATCTTCTCCGTGTTTTTCAACGAATTGCTGAGCAGCATTTTTCAGGCAGTTAATAAAACAGTTACGTGGAATTTTACCGGCAACTGTTCTGGTGAATTTTGCCTTTAATCCTGAGGGTTTTTCTTCGTGTGTTGAAGCAGAGAATACAATACTGTCACCCTTTTTTGCATCCAGTTCAAAGAATCCGGGAGTAAAAAGATCTTCAGAATAATCATACCCTCTTTTTTGTTCCTCAATATATTCCACTCCAAGATACCAGTCGGGTACATGTATAAATTCAACCGGTGAGGTAAACTGCATGTGCAGCCATGGGAAGCCTTCATACATTTTTGATTTGATCCCGTTTTTAACGGGTTCTGATTTTGTATTTGCTGCAAGGTTTGCATGTGTAAGTTCGTGAATGCTGCGGAAAGCAAGGAGCGGCCTTATTTGCAGCTTCATTGACTCTGTAGCCTCAAGAATAGTGTATCTTACCAGTAACTGTTCCTCATAATGTACCAGGAGCCTTTCAACCTTAAGCAAAACACCTCCAACCCTGAATATCCTTATCGGTATCGTCTCTGTTTCAAAATCCTCTACATATTTATGCCCTTTGGGACTGAAA
>CAZHRV010000080.1:0-6139 GCA_964535035.1 uncultured Rikenellaceae bacterium | reverse complement strand
TATAAACCTTTTCAGATACTTCCTCACGACAGCTATCTTATAAATCTCGGCCATCCCGAAAAAGAGCCGCTTGCCAAATCGAGAGCTGCTTTTCTTGATGAAATGAAAAGATGTGAACAACTTGGTCTCGACAGATTGAATTTTCATCCAGGCAGCCATCTTAAATTGACAGGGATAGAAGAATGTCTCAAAATAATAGCAGAATCAATAAACATTACCCTTGAAGAAACCAGCGGAGTAATAGCAGTGATAGAAAATACGGCCGGACAGGGAACTAATTTAGGGCATACATTTGAGCAGATCAGGTTTATCATCGACCACGTTGATGATAAAACAAGGGTAGGAGTGTGTATCGATACCTGCCATGCCTATTCATCGGGATATGATGTCAAAACAGAATCCGGCTTTGTCGAGACGTTTGTCAAATTCGAAAAGATAATCGGATTTGAATATCTTAAAGGAATGCATCTGAATGACACAAAAAAAGAATTCGGTTCCCGTGTCGACAGACATGAGACTCTCGGAAACGGCTTGCTGGGTGTAGAACCATTCTCATTTATAATGAATGACAGCCGTTTCGACAACATGCCCCTTATCCTTGAAACACCCGATGAATCGCTCTGGGAGGCAGAGATAAAGACACTGTATTCACTAATAAACCCCCCAACCCCTCCCGACTTTCAGTCGGGACAAGCTCTAAAGGGGGGCTAAAAAAGCCATACATAAATAAATGTAGTTCGGGTTTTAAGCCCCCTTTAGGGGGCAGGCCATCAGCCAATTGGCTGATGGCCGGGGGTCATGTTCCCCGGGGGTTTTTCACTCTCAGGGGGTGGACCTGCTGTGCGGGACCGAAGATTTCTACCCCATCTTTTCTGAAATAACCTTCTGTACTTCCGGATCTTTCAGTATTTCTTTGGTTTTCTTATAGCCCATATCAAAAATTGCATCTGCCTTTTCGACTTCGAGTATGCCAAATTTTGTAAGCCCGGAAGGAGCAATGAGAAAATCAAATCTTTTCCGTTTCTCCTCAGCCTCTTGTGCCTGGTTGAGCATGAATGTCCTGACAGCAATTGTAATAAGTCCGGAAATAGTTGCTTCATATCCTACAGGATTTACAAATGAACCAATGAGCAAGTTGCATTTATTTTCGACGGGCTTTATTGGAAGATTATCAAGAACTCCGCCGTCTACATAATATATATTATTGATTATCACGGGTTTAAACATTACCGGGATGCTTGAAGATGCTATTACAGAAGTAATAAGATCACCTTTTGAAAAATAGACCGGCTTGCCATTATTGAGATCTGTGGCACATACAATCAACGGTATTTTCAGATCTTCAAATTTCTTTGCATTCAGATTAGCCTCAAGTAACTTATTGATACCGGAAATCTCCAGAATTCCGTCACGGGGCAATGCAGGACGCATGTAATCAAGCTTACTGTTCCGATTCATAATTTTAAGGATCTCCCGGGGAGAATGGCCGTCACAGTACAGAACTCCGGCAAGGGCTCCGGCACTTGTTCCGGATATTATATCAGGATAAGTCCCGGCCTCATTCAGTGCCTGAAGAACCCCAAGATGAGCAAAACCTCTTGCTCCGCCGCCGCTTAGGACAAGACCGGTTTTGTATTGTTTATTCTCCATATCTTAAGCCCTCTGGAAACCAGGACAAATTTAATTAAAGCGCGGCAAATATCGTTAGAAACAAAAAGAATAAATTCTGTAATCTTATTGTTTAAATTTGAAAAATAACCAGAACATAAAATACAAGCCAATGCAATTTCTTTTAATAGCATATGATGGAACTGACGAAGGAGCCCCGGAACGCAGAATGAACAGCCGGCCGGAACATCTTGAAAAAATCGCTTTGTTAAAAATAGCCGGGGAATTTCTCTGTGGAGGAGCTATTCTCGATGATTCAGGAAATATGATCGGTTCAATGATCCTTTATGAAGTAACCGACAGGGCAACATTAGACGAACGGCTGAAAAATGAACCTTATATTTACAATAAAGTATGGGAAAAAATTGAGATCAGGCCGTTTCGCATGGCTAAAATAGAATAGTGTATTCTATTCCCAACCGTTCTCTATTCCATGTTTTGCTATATATCCTATAGCCTCTATTTCATTTATTTTCCCATTCCGGATCTTAAATACATGTGCAGCGGGTAAATCAAAGGGGCCATAGATATTAGGTCTTTCTGTAATACCGGGAACTCCTGTAATTTTCATTACCCTGGGTTCTCCATTATGCACGAATATTGAATATACAAAAACCAATCCCATTTCTTCATCCACAGCAATAAAACGGCGACGGTTAATATCAGTAATATAGCTCATCACTCCGGTACTTAACTGGTCACTGCAGGACATCTTTCTGAATACTGAAAAATCGTCTTCCTCTGCCTCTTCCGGGGTTTTAGTCTGATCATTGGCAGTTATGGATTCATTTTCCCTTCTTTGTGATTCTTCAGCAAAAGGGCATATCTTTCCATCCACCACCTTCAGCCTTGCACCAAGGATAGTGGATTTATTATTTTCCTCTATAACCCCATGAATCCGACCTGTCCCTCTACCGGGTCAGCAACAAAAATCTTAAATTGTGTTGGCCCGCCGGTAGCTGTTTCCCAGAGACCTTTACCTATTGGGATTACTTCGGTATTTTCAATTAACTTAACATTGTATGCAAGCAGAACAGAAGAAGGATCATGTTTTGCCAGAGCATCTAAATACTGTTCCATAAGAGCAACCAGTGCGGGACGATCAAATTTTTTACCACCTGAGCAGGAAAACAGAAAACCGATAAAAAGGGTAATAACCAATATTTTAAACTTCATCTGTATAATTATTATAAATTATGATTTCACTTTTTAACAAAATTAAGACTTTAAGGAACAAATCTATAATGCTATTGTTATAATTTTACATAATAAATCTGCAAAAAAATGACATTTACATTACAACCCGGACAAAAGGCTATAGATTTCAGACTTCCTGCAACCGACGGAAAAGAATACAGCATGTCTGATTTTGATGAATACAAATACCTGGTTATTTTCTTTACCTGCAACCACTGCCCTTATGTTATTGGTTCAGATGATGTTACAAGAGCAACAGCTGAAAAATACATAAGCAAGGGAGTGAAGTTTATCGGGATAAATTCAAACAGTGAAAAAACCTATGAGGAAGACAGTTTTCCAAATATGGTGGCAAGAATGGAAAAATACAGGTTCCCATGGATTTACCTGTATGACAGGGATCAGAGTATTGCCAGGGAATATGGAGCATTGCGAACCCCCCATTTTTATGTATTTAATGAAGAGAGGATTCTGGTTTATACCGGCAGAGGCGTAGATTCTCCGAGGGACACATCAAGGATGACAGTCAATGATCTTGACAGGGCTCTTGAAGAGCTTTCTTCGGGAAAACCTGTATCGCTACCAGTAACGAATCCCATCGGATGCAATGTAAAGTGGGAGGGAAGGGATGCCCACTGGATGCCGCCTGAAGCCTGCGACCTTGTGTGACTTAATTAAAATACCGGAATTATTTTTTAAAAAGCTTACTGATATGGGGGTAAAGGAGTTGAAACCGCAAGAATACAAGGAGCTTACAAATTAAATGTCTATCTTTAAGAAATTATTATTAGTAACAAGCAAAATGAAAACGACCTTTTTTATCTTATTAATTATTTCAGGATTAATGGGATTTTCATATCAGCAAAATGTCAATAAAGACCAAACAGAACCCGAAACAACTGTTCAAACTTCTGACTATCAGAAAATGATAACTGCAAAAGTCTTTATTAAAGCAGGGAAAGAAGCTGATTTTATTTCGACAGCACGGAAGATAATAGAAAATTCAAACAAGGAGGAAGGCTGCCTCGAATACATGCTTTATCAGAACCCGTACGAAACGACTAATTTTATTTTTGTTGAGAAGTATAAAGATCAGGCTGCTATAGATTTTCACTTTGAAACCCCATATTTTAAAGAATTCGGTACAATTACGGCAGATATGACAAGCAAACCCGCGGAGATCAAAATTCTGGATATAGCATGTGAAAAATAAATATTATCCGAATATAATGAGAAGAAGCCTTTAAAAATGAAATTATTAATATAAGAGGGAAAAATCATGGATGATAAAGTAAAATGTAATGCATCGGGAGGTGCTGTTTATGGTTTGGGATTTATAGGAGCAGCTATCTATTTTATTTCAACCGCAACAGGTTTCTGGATAGGTGTATTGGGTTTTCTTAAAGCTATTGTATGGCCGGTATTTATGGTTTATGAGGCATTCAAGTATTTAGGAGCCTGATTATTCGGTCAATACTCAGGGTTCTCAGTAATTGCACACTCAAAAGGCTTAATGATATTTGCAATTTGATTATGGTATAGGTATTTTTATGATCTTTTATCATAATCAATTGATCTTAAATGTTGAAATCATTAATTGTATTAATCTGTTTAAGCTTTTCCCTGATTACATTTTCCCAGAATAATCCCCCGGTTGCTGATCCGGGATATGAGTATTATGGTACAAGGAACGGAGATAGTCCTGTTCCGGTGACTCTTCACGCTTATGATTCTTATGATCCTGATATACCGGATGATGAGATTGTTAAGTATAAGTGGGATACGGATAATGACGGTCTGTTTGGTGCAGATGATAATGATGGATCTATGATGTATGGTGGAGATTCAGATGCCGAAGGAGTTGAGGTTGAGGTTGTTTATGATTGGCTTCCCGGTAATTCATATCAAATATATCTCATAGTTGAGGATAGCCATGGAGCAACATCAACTGCGGCATCAACAACCATACATATTTTACCGTATAGTACTGCAATCCCTATAAATATTATTAATCTTACTTATGATGGTTATGTAAGTGGTGACGGATTATTTAAACTTAAAATAATACATCCTTATGCAGATGCTCAAACATTCGATGCATCTTTCATAATGTATCCAGATGACATGACATTAGATTGTTTTGACGGGGAAGATAATCCTGTTACTCAACTTAACTATCCCGGAGGAAACGTAAAAACAGAATATAATATATACTATAACTCAACCGAATTTGAAGATGCTATAAATCACTACAGCCTAAAGTCCATACTTACAAAGACAGGCGAAGTATACGAAGTTGTTAAAATAACCAGGCCATTTACTATTGATAATACACCACCGGATATTACCTGTCCGGCCAATCAGGTCAGGCCTGCCGGTGAATCAGATATATATACTGCAATGGGAACAGAATTTGATCCGGTATCCGCAACTGATAACTTATGTGATCCGGAGGTGTTCAATGATATAAACCTTCTTGAAACTCTTGACGGATATTTATTTAACGTGGGAACAACAACAGTAACATGGACAGCAGAAGATCTCGCCGGTAATATCGATCAATGCAGTTTTGATGTAGAAATCAGTCCATATACTGATATTCTGGATGAAAAATCAAATACTTTATGTATTTATCCGAATCCGGCAGGAAATTACCTGGTTGTTGATCCTGGTAGTAATAATGTGGGATCAATAATATTAATAGATCCGGCCGGCAGGATAGTAAAAAGAATCAAGGCAGAGGAGAATGGAATTAAGATGCTGGATGTCGGCAAATTAAAACCAGGTTTATATACAATCTCTGTAAAATTCGGAGATCAGAGAACTACTGTTCAGAAAGTGGTGATCAGTAAATAATCTTCCTTAGATAAATTATAATCATAAGAAGCTTTAGAGGGACTATGAATGATAAAAGAGGCGAAGCCCTCCTTCGCTAAAGCTTCGGAGGGCGAAGGTGGGCCCAGTTGGGATCAGGACCGAGCGTTAAAAAATTGCCCGGTGGGCAATTTTAGCAAAGGGGCCAGCCTGCCGCGATGGCTCAAAACCCCTTATATTTTCATCAGATTTATATAAAACAAAAGAGCTCGTAAGAAACATGCTCTGTTCTTGTTGACCCACCAGGGCTCGAACTATTTTCTTACAACGCTTATAATCAATTCTATACAGAGGTTGGTATTCTATAGGTCTCGAAAAGGAGTCCTTTCTGTAACATCTGCTAGTACAAAGTTAATTATTATTCTTTTGACTGGCAAGAGCCTTTTTTACTGCCTCAAGG
>CAZHRV010000079.1:0-3097 GCA_964535035.1 uncultured Rikenellaceae bacterium | reverse complement strand
CATCACTGAAGAACCGGATATGACCCAGAAAAGCCTGATAAATCAAAAATCATCTTCAGCAGACCTGGTCATGACAGGATTAAGTATCACGGAACTAAAACATAACTGGGAATCTTTATTAAGCGGATATGATGAAACAGGAACTATTCTGTTCATTAATTCACATAACCAGAAAGAAATAATATAATCGCTGCTGTATTATTCGACCGGGCTCCCCATGGTTCTTCCCATCCATTTAAGATTGTGATCAGATCCGAAATGGTCCTTAAAGATCCTGTAGTAGAACAGCTCCTCTTTTGTATTGATATTCAATCCATCAGATGCATGTCGCTCAGCTCTGAA
This sequence comes from uncultured Rikenellaceae bacterium, assembly GCA_964535035.1. GTDB lineage: Bacteria > Bacteroidota > Bacteroidia > Bacteroidales > VadinHA17 > LD21. The sequence goes on along the minus strand of CAZHRV010000079.1, from coordinate 2,755 downwards.
ATCCCTGTCGGTAATCTTTTTGGAAGCATAATCTGAAAGCACATTTTCAACCCCGGCACCTTCCCAGAACTTTGCTTTTGGCCTTTGCAGGATAGATTCGGGCAGGGATCCTTCCATTGCCTTTCTGAGTATCCATTTCTCCTGATTATTGAAGATCTTGTATTTAACAGGAATTGTGAGTGCGAACCTGACCACTTCGGGATTAGCAAAAACAACGTGAGCCCTTGTGCCGTGAGCAGATGCACTACGGTCAACTCTTTGCAGAGCTGTATTGTGCAGATTACCTGTGATTTTAATAAGCTCAGCTTCAAGATGTTCTGATGGTATTGATTTAAGGTAATCATAACCTGCAAACAATTCATCGCCTCCCTCTCCTGAGAAGACCTCGGACACATGTTCAGATGCCAGTTTTGCAACCAGGTAATTTGTGATGCTTGATCTTACCAGCAGTGCATCAAATGATTCAAGATAATAAATAACATCCGGCAAAACACGTATCATATCATCCGGAGTTACAATAATCTCGTGATGATCTGATTTAATAAAATCTGCCATTTCTCCAGCAAATTCAAGATCCGGCGAACCTTTCAGTCCTGCGGTAAAAGTCTTTAATTGTTTTACATGTCTTACAGCAAGGGCACATATAGTACTTGAATCAAGACCCCCTGACAGCCATGATCCAATAGGCTCTGAACTAATACAATCCGATATTGCGCCATCGAGAAGACTCCGTAAGCGGACAGCTATCTGTACCGGATTATCTTCCAGGGGAGTGCCGGTTTCCAATTTGAAATATGATTTTAAACTGTTCCCGTCAAAAGTATGTCCGGGAGGTATTTCTGAAATATCTTCAGCTATTTCCTGCAATGCTTTTACTTCCGAAGCAAAACAAACGTTTCCGGTGGCATCCTTACCATGATAAAGCGGGGCAACTCCCAATTCATCACGATACATTTTAAAATTCCCATTTAAGGGTTTTACCAGGGCAAAATGACCTGACCCGTTATCGTCGCCAACGGTTCCTTCATCCAGTAACTTCTTCACAGTTACATCTTCTGATTCGTTCCATACCAGTCCAAGGGTTGTACCCTCATTTTCAAAAACTGAAATACTCTCTTTTCCCCTGTGACGGATAGTATTAAGCATTCCCTCAACTTCTGCCTCTGCATTTTCCGAGGCTATTCCTGCAATACCTGCCATAATTTTGTTGTTTTAGTTATTATTAATAAATTATTCTATAGTAAAGTTTCTCTATTGTTCTTTTCAGTATATTAAAACACTTTAGATTCCGGAAAATATCCGGAAAACATATTTCCCCTCACCTGAGGGTATGATCAATATTTATTCGATAACGGAAACCGTTATCCTGATGAACCTGTCCTGAAACTAAAGTCCAGGTATTATGATCATTTTGACGGTTCACCAATTGCCAGCAGCCTGAGATCCCGGACACTCATGCCTGCAATATCCAAATTTTCCATGGTCCGTCCGTTTGACCAGTAATCAGTGTTATTCATCTGGGATCCCAGATGAATAACAGCATCTATAGTAGGTGTGTCTATATTAAACATTTTCCCTGTCGAGGCTATCGGAACAAGGCTGCATGGAATATCCTCTTCCATATACCTGACTCTCAGGGATCTGGGCGCAAGTATCCCCCTGTATCCGGTATTCTTTTTCATTGCCTCAAAAAGTGTATTGCCTGTCGAACTGTATGCCATATAGAGCCATTGCCTGGCAGAAATAGCCCTTATACCCAGGGCTTCGGCCACTTTTACCCGTTCCTCATCTATTTTCTCAAGTACTTTTGTGACAGAAGCAGTTGCACCTTCGTGATAGAACTGGAAATCAACATCGTGTTCAATCCAGCCCGAATTGAGAATACATAAAGCCGGATGGAACACACTTCCTATATTTTCAAAGCTTGTTTTAAAGACATTGTCACCGGGAACAAACTGAGGATAAAACTGGCGCATTTTGCTGATTACATGAGGAATAAGATGAGCTCTTATTGATGCAACGGGAATTGAGTGTTTTATTCTGAAGATATGAACCTGTGAGGGTCCTGTGGCACGGGATGCATATATAAAGGTCTGGGCTTCCGAAATAATAACATTGGCACTAACATTCATCCTTTTAAGAACCTGTTTGAATTCGATTGCACCGTATGTTCTGCCCGGATGAAGGATAATTATCTGGTCATCAACCAGGTGTGGCGCCATTTGTTCCGCCATCCATCGGTGTGCATTAGCCGGCACCACAACCATTAAGAGTTCACAGCCGTTTATTGCCTCCTTCATAGAAGTGGTTGCCAGATTGATCTTGCCAAATCCTTCCACTTCACCTGTTATCTCGATAGTACCGGACGATTTGACACCCCATAATCTCTCTTCACCCCTGTTGAACAGGTTCACCTTGTGCCCCATAAGTGCCAGATGACCAGCCATAGCCAGTCCGCCATGTCCTGCCCCGAGTACAGCTATCTTCAGCCTGTTTTTTGCATTTGATTGCGGCATTTATTAAATATTTCTGAAAACTTTGAAGATACCATTTTTTTTCCCAAAAAGCTAACTATTGCAGAAGCTTTCTGATATTATAGAGCTTATTCAAAGCCTCAACAGGTGTCAGATTATCGATATCGATCTCCAGGAGTTCATCGCGGATCTGTTTGAGAACAGGATCGTCAAGCTGGAATATACTTAGCTGTAATCCTTCCCTGTGATCTGCCAGGTCAGCAATTGGTTTTGCCAGCTCC
>CAZHRV010000078.1:0-2729 GCA_964535035.1 uncultured Rikenellaceae bacterium | reverse complement strand
AAATTTCAGAAATTCATTTTTTTTGAAAATATATCAGTATGGCATAGAGAACTTGATAGGGAAAAACAAATATTGGATTTTAATCTTGTATCATCTGTAAATAACCAGGTCGCAATGCCGAAAATGATAGCTTCTTCAGGTTTCTATCATGTTAAAAAACAAGGAGTAGATTTAATTGTGGAATACTATCAGCAATGTCAGCTGACAAAATCAATTATTACTAACCTGTATTTAAAAATCCTGAGAAATGAAGCGATTCATTTTATAGAAAAGCTTTCAGAATATTCTAATAAGAATTGCAGTGATATGCCAGTGATTGATGATTAATCTTCAATATTTATGTTATCAGGATTTTTAAGAAATAAAATAAGCAGGCATTTTACAAAACAAGACGAAATAATCTTTAAACACAATATTCCGTCATATAATTCATTGGCGAAGAATTTCTCTGATATTGATGAACTGGGACTATATCTTCATGTTCCGTTCTGTACAAACATTTGTCCATACTGCCCCTATAACAAAGAAATCTTCAGGGAAGATGTATGCAGGAATTATGTACAAACTGTATTAAAAGAAATTGATTACTACATCCCGGTTTTGAAAAATAAACCTGTTACAAGTTTCTATATCGGAGGAGGTACTCCAACCACAATGCTTGGAAAGGGTATTGAAACAATAATCAATCATATTTACAAACATCTTAACATGAATTGTTTTGTTCATATGGAAAGTCACCCGAATCATTTAACTGTTGAAAATCTTGGAATTATTGAATCAATTGGTGTAAAATATCTGAGTATTGGCGTTGAGGCTTTACAGGATCGGCACCTGAAAACAATAGAAAGACCTTACACTGTTAAAGATGTAAAGAAAAGCGTTGAGAGAGCCGTGGGAAGAAACTTCGATTGTGTTAATATCGATCTTATTTTTGATTTACCGCAACAGAGTGAATCTGAAATTGAACAGGCTGGTAAAGATATAGTTAAACTTGGAGTCCACCAGGCAGCAACTTATCCGTTTTTCAGATTTCCTTATACCCGCCTGGGAAAAGAACTGCCTAAAGAAGGAAATGTGATTGGAACCATGTTCAGGAGGAGAAGACTGTTGAAAATTCTTGAAGACATCTTTTATGACTCGGATTATTTTCGATCTTCTGTATGGGCATTTACTAAAAAGGGAGTTGATAAGTATTGTTCTGTGACTGTGCCTTTATACCTTGGATTTGGAGCAAGCGGCAGTTCCTATTTACGTGATATGTTTTATGTTAATACATTCAATGTAAGTGAATATATCAAAGCAATTAATGAAGAGAAATCCCCTGTTGCACTTTCTATTGAACTGTCTGAGGATATGCAGATGGCCGGATGGTTGTACTGGCGTATTTATGAAACACGGTTTAAGAAAAGTGATTTTCAGCAAAGATTTAATAAATCTTTTAATGAAAAATATGGGTCGTATATGAAAATATTAAGCCGCCTCGGTTATTTAAAGAACGAAAAAGATCAAATAAGACTGACAGATAAGGGAGCATATTGGATACATGCTTTTGAAGACTTTTTCTCAATAAATTATATTAATAAACTATGGGGTACATCAAGGAATAATCCCTGGCCTGAAAAGGTAATTTTGTAAATGACAGCCTTAAAGGCAAAAAAAATTCGGCAACAATTTGTAAAGAGATAACTTAAGAAAAAATTAACAAAAATACTGTCTGTTATTCCTTTGCTTTAATCCTGAAAAAATAATATATATAAAATATGCCGTGGAGAAAAATTGAAATGCCAAGTATAATATATGGCCCTCTGTTAAGAATCTCCGCGTATCTGAACTGACCAAAAAGAACTAAAAAATACCAAATGATGAAAAAAACACCTGCATAAAACTCATGTTTCCAGGTTAATATGGAGCCTGTTATAAAAAGACCCAGAAGCAAAGGAAGTATAATTCCGGGTATGCTCAGAAAATCAATAGCAGGTGAAAAGATTATATCCGCAATCATATAAATAAAATATAAAACCAAATAATTGATAAGCAGTACACTCAGAATGAATTTCCATCGCTGAGGCTTTGTAGTTTGGGCTGCTCCATAAGTTTTATACCATCCCCGTAGTAAGAAAGTGCCGATGATAAATAGCGGTACTGCCAAAATAATATCCATTCCTCTCTGCCTGTGAATAAAAAGCCCGTTGATCCAGATTCCTGTGTTCAGGATCAATAATGATATCCCGAAAATAATCTTAAGAATATTAAAAAAACTTGTCTTCATTTCACACAGTTTTTTCAATTGTAAGCCTCTTGAACCAAAGTTATATTTAAAATCTGTTAAAAGCAATTCAATCCGGATATGCAAACAACATGATTGAAAAATATTCCAATTGGATTAAATTCTATCTTTGTTTTTCACACCCGCCAAACTGTGAAAAACATTCCGATAATTATTGCAATCTCCTTTATATGCTTTGCCAGCAGGGCTCAATCACCCGGTAATCCGATCATTATAGAGACAGGAGTACATACAGGTTTGGTTTTCCCGCTATATGAAGCTCTTTCGTATCTTATTGAGGATGATATATATGCATTCGACATTGCGGTAAGCTTCCCCACTTATGGTAAGGACTTCTGGGAAAAGTTATACAATTATCCAAGACCCGGTGCAGGATATTCGTTCTGGACACTGGGCAATAATGATGTATTCGGTAAAGCTCATGCATTATATGGTTTTGTCA
>CAZHRV010000077.1:0-15128 GCA_964535035.1 uncultured Rikenellaceae bacterium | reverse complement strand
ATTTACCCGTGGAAAAACATTTATTTCAATTACTAAAGAAGAAATAAGTATTGAAGAGGCTTATATGGAATGGCTGAACCTGCCGCTGAACATGAATCTCAAAATTGGTATTTTCTATGCCGAATTTGGTCCTCTGAACAGGTATCACGATCATGCTCTTCCACAATTTGACAGACCGAGAGCCCTTGTAAACCTCTTCAGTAATAAAGGATTGGGCGGCACCGGTGTAGCATCCACCTTTATGCTTCCTGAAGTTATTTTTGCAGATGCCAGCAGCTTCGACATAGCTGTTATAAACGGAACAAATACAGTTGATACTTTCAGCTTCAATAATGACGGATTATTATATATAGGCCAGTTTAAGAATTATTATGACATTTCACGTAACAGCTATTTTGAATTCAGGTTAAGCGGAGTCACCGGGCATAATAATTCGGCCGGGAACAACCGTTCTTATGTAGGGAGCCTGGGATTAACATATAAATGGGCTCCTGTCGGAAGAGAAAAATACCGCACCATTGACTGGAGAACAGAGCTACTTTACAGTTATCGGAAAGAAAATACGGGAGATATAATAAGTAAAGGATTCTATTCTTCATTGCAAAACAAACTGAATGCAAGATTCTGGATTGGCGGAAGAATTGGTTACTCGGAGCTGCCATACTATCCGGGGCAATACGAGTGGGATTACAGTGTAAACCTTGATTTCTGGCAAAGTGAATTTGTCTTTACACGGATTCAATATCAATACAATCAGAGAAATAAATACTACACCGGGACACTATTGCCTGATGATCACTCACTTATTCTCCAGGTTAACTGGGCAATGGGACCTCACAAACATGAAGCTTATTAATATTACATATCGTAAAAATCATGAAGAAAAATATAAGATTAAAGCAGTTGCTTTTAAAATCATCAATACTCATCTCAATTATCCTGATGGTACAAAATGTAAATCTGGATGCACAAAGAAATCAGGAGAGAAACCGTTATGGGCAGTCAGGTAATTCCAGATTGAATCTTGTGTGTTCTTTTTCTGATTATGCATCTATTGCAGAATATATTGCAGGCGACAGGGCAACTGTATCCTTTATTGCCCAGGGAGAACAGGATCCCCACTTTGTACCTCCAAAACCCAGTTATGCTGTAGTGCTATCACAGGCCGATATGTGGATAACAACAGGGTTGGATCTTGAGATGTGGTCTGCAACTCTTCTTGATAAAGCCCATAACAAGAGGATTATGGATGGTGAAACAGGATTTGTTTCCGTGTCTGATGGAATAAATATCCTGCAGAAAGTGGAAAAAGGAGACAGAACTGAAGGAGATGTTCATTTGATGGGAAATCCGCATATTAACACAGGTCCGGTAAACTGGAAAATAATAGCCAGGAATATTACAATCGGACTTATCAAGGTTGATCCGGCTAATTCATCATTCTATCAAAAGAACAGGGATGATTTTATTGATAAGGTTGATCGTGCCCTGTTCGGGGATAAGCTTGTAGATCTTTTTGGAGGAGAAACCCTCACCAGGATGCTTGAAAACAACACATTATTTACCTTTCTCGATAAGCCCTATGAAAGCGGAAAACTCATCGATCTTCTGGGCGGCTGGTTGAAAAAGGCTATGCCATTCCGCGGAAAAAGAATAATTTCATATCATAAAAACTGGGCATACCTGTCAAATACTTTTGGGCTTGAAGTAGTGGGGTACATTGAACCAAAACCAGGCATTCCGCCATCAGCCAAACATGTCCAGTACATGATTGAAGTGATAAAGGAACAAAACATCAAACTAATGCTTGTTGCAAGCTATTTTGAGAAGAAAACCCCCATGATGATTGAAGAAAAAACAGGGATTAAGGCACTTTATCTGCCTCTTTTTGTTCACGGTCTCCCTGGTATAAAGGATAATTTTGACCTTATGGACTACTGGATAGATCAGATCAATGCAAATATTCAATGAATACAATTCCTGATTACCTGTCTGTAAAATTCAACCGAATTAAACACCGATACCTATGATTGAAACCTTGAAATTTCTAGCTGCCCCGATTACTTTAACCATAATCCTGGCAGGAGTACTCAGTTATTTTGGTAATCATATTTTATCGAGAGGTATCATTTTTATAGATATCGCAGTTGCACAGATAGCTGCGCTTGGAACTATGATCGGACTTCTGCTTGGTTTTGCCGAAGAATCGATGAGTGTTCAGTTTATCTCTTATTCGTTTACAATAATCGTTATTTCTCTCTTTGCACTTACAAAATTTCAGAAACAGGTCATTCCACAGGAAGCGATTATAGGGATTATCTATTGTATAGGACTTGGCCTTGCCTTACTGCTGGCAGAAAAAATTCCGGGAGGATCCAATTTCATTTCCAAAACGATTACCGGGAACCTGCTCTGGATAACATGGAATAAGGTTTTGGAGAGCTCTGTTATTTTCCTGGTCATCGGAATTATACACCTGATCTTCTGGAAACATTTTATTCTCATATCCGGCACAAAGAACGGTCTGCCGTACAGCCTCTGGAGAACAAGGTCTTATGAATTGATATTTTATATTTCGTTTAGTGTTATAATTGTTAAAGCAGTTCCCTGTGGAGGCGTATTTCTTGTATTTACACTATTAATAGCCCCGACAGCGGCGGCTACGCTTTTTACTGATTCATGGAAAAAACGTTTCATCTGGAGCTGGATAATAGGAATTCTGGGCTCAGTATTGGGTATCTATATATCATATACTCTTAATATCTCAAATGCTCCTGCAATTGTTACCCTTTTAGGTCTTGTGGTTTTCATTCTGGCCTTTTTTAAAGTTGCAGCTCGTAAACTATTAATTAACACTAAAAAATAGCATATATGACCTCTGGTTTGGATTTCATGATCGCTCCCTTTATTGCAAGTCTTTTACTGATTCTAATCACTTCCTATTTCGGAATACATGTTATAGAAAGAGAGATCATTTTTATAGATATTGCCCTGGCCCAGATCGCTGCGCTTGGAAGCGCTGTTTCACTTGTATTACAAAATCTTGGCATAGGTTCACAAAATGATATCCACGATCATGATTCCAGGACATTTCTTGCATATATTTTCTGTTTGCTCGCTGCAGGCATTTTTACTATTCTTAAGAACAGGAAAATAAAGATCCCCCTTGAAGCAATCATTGGAATAGCATATGCTGTGGCAACAACCGCAGCAGTAATAATCCTTGATAAAGGAGCCGGAAGTGATGTACATATACACGATATGCTTATCGGAGCTATCTTGTGGGTTTCATGGCATCAAATTATCCGGTTGTTAATAATCGTAATGATTATTGGGGGATTCCATTATATTTTCCGGAATAAATTTAAAGGGGTAACCCTTTTATACAGGGGGGAAAAATCAGACATCTCTAATCCAAGACTCTGGGATTTTCTTTTTTATTTCACCTTTGGAATAGTAATAGTCGAGGCAGTCAGTATAGGAGGTATACTTACTGTGTTTGCATTCCTTATTATTCCGGCATCAACATCAGCATTATTTACAACCCGGTGGACACAAAGAATATCAATAGGCCTTCTAATTGGTAGCATATCTACAGTATTAGGGCTCTATTTATCGTGGGTAATGGATATACCATGTTCTCCAGCAATTATCCTGTTTCTCGGATTATCATTATTCCTCTCAATTTTAATGAAAACCTTTCTGAAGACAAAAACGAATTGATACATCTGATTTTCAGCAGACTCCTTACTCTTAAATATAATGCGGATTAAGCAATCAGGTACTATCTAATATATATTGCATTTCAGATTATGAATGAGTTTGATATAAAAGCCGCTGGTTGGGATCAGTATCCAATGCGCATTGAAAGGTCGGAAGCTGTTGCAAATGGAATTAAAAATATAATACCTCTTTCAGGTGATATGACTGCTCTTGAATATGGTTCCGGTACCGGACTGACAAGCTTTCTCCTGAAGGATCACGTGAAAAAGATTACCATGATGGATAATTCAGCAGAAATGGTAAAGATCATGAACAAAAAGATCCTCGATTCGGGTGTCGGGAATCTTAAAGCAATATTCTTTGACCTTGAAAAAGACCGGTGGAGTGAAGGAAAATATGATCTTATACTTACTCAGATGGTCCTTCATCATATTGCTGATTATAAAAGTATTTTGAAAAAATTCTTTGAGATGCTGAACTCGGACGGTTATATCGTAATAGCCGATCTCTATACTGAAGATGGTTCTTTTCACGGCAGTGAATTTAAAGGCCACAGAGGCTTTGATATTGAAGAGCTTACATCAGTAATTCGTGCTATTGATTTCGAAATTATTTCTGCAGATAAGTGTTTTTCCATAAATAAAAATATCCCCGAAACAGGAATGAAACAATTTGATCTATTTTTGCTGATCGCAAAAAAGCTGAACAAATAACAAATTTGATTGTTAGATTACTATTTAAAACTTATTAATTTATTATGGAAATAACACTTGAAAACGGTACGGTAGTCGTTGCTCATACAAATGGACACATTATCAGGACCGATCAGCCTCTGGACAACGGTGGAGGAAATACAGCTCCTGCCCCTTTTGATCTTTATCTGGCTTCAATTGGCACCTGTGCAGGGATATATGTAAAATCTTTTTGCGACAGAAGAGAGATACCTGTAAACGGGATCAGAATAATCCAGACAGTTGAATTCGACAGAGAAAAACGTTTGCCTTCCAGTATAAAGATCGACATTCATGTCCCTGCTGATTTCCCGGAAAAATACAGGGAAGCTGTCATAAATGCTGCAGATCTGTGTGCTGTTAAAAAATCTATTTACGATCCTCCCAAATTCGAAATAACTACTTCGACAGTTAATACTGTTACAGCCTAACCATTTGTTAATCACTTTAACCAAAGAAACTGGTATATTTCCCAGGTTATACAGGAGACTAAAGGATTCTTTAAGATTTAAAAGAATTTCTTAAACCAGGTATATATTTATCAACTGTTCAAAGAGTTCCTGTTTTCCGCTTATGGAAACAGGTTCTCCATTCTTTATGGCAATATTCCTTAGTTTTGAAAGTGTTAGTTTACCATTTTCAAAATCTTTGCCCGGACCTTTGTCAAATGATGAATATCTCTTTTTTCTCATTTTAAGGTAGCCGCTCTCTTTCAGCACCTTATCAGCTACCAGCAATGCCCTGGCAAAGGTATCCATACCGCTGATATGGGCTATAAAAATATCCTCAATATCAGTTGAATTTCTCCTGATATGAGCATCAAAATTTATGCCCCCTGTTTTGAATCCGCCTGCCCGCAGAATAACCATCATGGCTTCAGTAACCTCGTAAATGTTTGTCGGGAATTCATCAGTATCCCAACCATTCTGGTAGTCTCCTTTATTGGCATCAATACTTCCCAGCAATCCGGCATCTGCAGCAACCTGCAGTTCATGCTGGAAGGTATGGCCGGCAAGAGTAGCATGGTTAACCTCGATATTCAGTTTAAAATCCTTGTCAAGTTTATGCTTGCGAAGGAATCCTATTATTGTAGCCACATCGTAGTCATACTGGTGTTTTGATGGTTCCATAGGTTTTGGCTCAACAAGGAATGTTCCTTTAAAACCGTTCTTTCTGCCATAGTCACGTGCCAATGAGAGCATCATTCCCATATGTTCCAGTTCTCTCTTCATGTCGGTATTATGAAGGCTCATATAACCCTCTCTTCCTCCCCAGAAGACATAATTCTCTCCTCCAAGCTCTATGGTGGCATGGATTGCATTTTTCAGCTGAGCTCCTGCGCAAGCAACAACAGAAAAATCGGGATTTGTTGCCGCTCCGTTCATATAACGGGGATGTGAGAAGAGATTAGCTGTACCCCATAAAAGTTTCACCCCGGTCTGATTCTGCAGCTTTTTCATAAGGGGAATTGTTTTATCAAGACGTTTTTCAATCTCCAGAACCGATCCGTTACCAACAACATCCACATCATGAAAGCAGTAGTATCCTGCTCCGATCTTTGTGAAAAATTCAAATGCCGCATCGAGCTTCATTTTGATTTTGTCATCGTTGTTTGCCACATGTTGCCATGGATATATATGTGTCGCATCGCCAAAAGGATCGCTGCCATCACCGCAGAATGAGTGCCAGTAAGCAATTGCATAACGAAGATGATCCTTCATCTTCCTGCCTGAAACAAGCTGGTCAGGATTATACCACCTGAATGCCAGAGAATTTTTTGAGTTTTTACCCTCATACTTTATTTTCCCTATTCCGGGATAATACTCTTTTTTTCCTTTATAAATCATATTGTTTAATTTTTATGGTACTTTAAAAAATTCTAATATAAGCAACTTTGTGGTAAAATAAAATTTAACCGCGAAGGGCATAAAGTGCAACACAAAGGGACACAAAGGGAACATATTGAATCAGATTGTTTTAAGATAATTCAGCCATGTTGAATAAGCCTCTTCGTATGCATCAGTTTTTGATTTGTCAGGTTGTGTTACACCCACTGTTTTAAGACCTGCAAATGCCTCTTTAACAGACTGGTAATAACCACTTCCTATACCGGCGCCTCGTGCCGCGCCAAGTGAACCATCAGTATTATAAAGGTGTATCTCTTTTTCAGTAATACATGACAATGCTTCCCTGAAGACACTGCTCTGGAACATATTGGCTGCTCCAGCCCTGATTACTGAAGGCATGATACCTGTCTCCTTCATTATGTCAAGACCGTATCTTATGGAAAAGACTATACCCTCCTGGGCTGCTCTGAATAGATGGGCATTTGTATGGGTGTTAAAATTTAATCCCAGTATCCGTGCACCCACATATCTGTTTCCAAGCATCCTTTCGGCACCGTTGCCAAAAGGCATAATACTGAGTCCGTCACAACCCGGGGATACCTTTTCGGCCAGTTTATTCATTTCATTGTAGCTTGCATTGCTCCCCATATTTCTTCTTAACCATGAATTTAGTATTCCTGTTCCGTTTATACACAATAATACACCAAGACGCGGACGTGATGCCGAATGATTTACATGAAGAAAACTGTTCACCCGGGAAAGAGGTTCATGTTTCTTCTGGTCTGTTACACCATATATTACCCCCGATGTTCCTGCGGTTGCTGCCACTTCACCCGGTTCCATAACGTTTAGCGATAATGCATTGTTTGGCTGATCGCCGGCCCTGTACGAAACCGGTATTCCCTCAGGCAGACCAAGCTCATGTGATACTGATTTTAACAATCTCCCCTGGACTGAAAATGATGGCACTTCGGGAGCAAGGATATCTTTTTTAAACTCAAAGAAATCGAGGATTTCCATTGAAATATTATCATTTATAAAATCCCAGAAAATACCTTCCGAAAGTCCTGAAAACGTTGTAAGTATTTCACCAGTGAGCCTTAATGCGAAATAATCGCCGGGAAGTACTATCTTAAATATCTTTGCAAAAAGTTCAGGTTCATTCTCTTTTACCCAGGCCAGCTTAGCAGCTGTGAAGTTACCCGGAGAATTAAGTAAATGAGAAAGACAAAACTCTTTTCCTATCCCTTTAAATGCCTTGTTGCCGTACTCAACGGCTCGTCCGTCGCACCATATTATTGAGGGGCGAAGAACCTTTAAGTCTTTACCAAGTGTGACAAGACCGTGCATCTGGTAAGAAATTCCTATAGCTCCAATTTCATTTTTCTTTTTTCCAAGCTGATTGTTGCAATCAGCTATTGAGTCTTTAAGGTTTTTCCACCAGGTCTCCGGTTCCTGTTCGGCCCAGCCCGGTTTCCTGGCAATTATCTCCATTTCATCCTCAGGGTGAAATGAAGAGGCCAGATATTTGCCTGATTCACCGTCAATTACTGAAACCTTCACCGAAGAGCTTCCCAAATCAATTCCAAGTAAAAGCATATGTTCAAGTTTAGAGTACCTTGAGTGCCAAAAGTACTTAAAGTTTTTCTTTTTTACTTTAAATACTCAAAACTTTAGGTCACTTCAGGCATTTATTTAATTCCAGGAATATCAGTATATCTGTTCCTTTTATAGTAGTCCGGATCATGCTCAGGTTTTTCGATATATTCCGGAAATGGTTTTTTCGATTCCGGCGATAACAGTTGCCTGGAAAAAACTATTCAGTTTTGGTACCACTACACCTATTGTATCAGTTCTCTGTTTTCTCAGGCTGCTGGCAAACTTGTTGCGCTGATATCCCATCTCATGGGCCTGCGCCTTTATCTTTTCACACATTGCTTTACGGATATGAGGATGATCTTTCAGCCCCCTGCTGACAGTTGCCGGAGAAATATGCAATCGGTTGCAGTTAAATAAGAATTTTAGTATTTTTATAGTCGGTTATCAGATAATCGGGAAGATTTATAAAATGAAGTATTTTTTAACAAGTTTATTGAAGTGGACCTGACAGAAAAGGTTCAATACTGCTATGGATAAATAATATAAGTGATCCAGTCTCTAATTCTCTGTGGTTCAGAATTTAATCATTCATAATAACCTATTCATTATAACCTGATTATGGCAACACAATTCATCCGTAGATGTTTATCTTTAACTCTGTTCTGCCTTCTGGTCTTTACCGGTTACGGTCAGAAAATTGCCACACTTGAGGTCGGCCTTTCGCAACCTGCTTATGAACTGGATATCCCGGTGAGTGTTGATCTTGATGCAATAACTTATGCCTCCGATACTCTTTTAAGTCTTTTTGAAGTGAACGGAAAGAACAGGACCACTATACCTTTTCAGATTGAATCGGGAAGTCCGCGGCGTCTTCACTGGATTGTGACAACGGGAACAGCTGTTGATGAAAAACATGTTTTCGAGCTGGTCAAAGGTAAGGCAGATAATAAATCTGCTGTAACTGCCTCTGTAAGAGATGGTGCTCTTATTATCCACAAAGGAAACCAGAATTTACTTCAGTATTATTTCAGAACATTATATCCACCTGAAGGTGTTGATACTGCATACAAAAGGAGCGGATTCATACATCCGTTATGGTCACCAAAGGGACAGGTTCTCACCCGTATCCAGCCTCGTGATCATTATCATCATTATGGTATATGGAATCCATGGACACAGGTTGAGTATGAAGGAGATAAAATTGATTTCTGGAATTTAAATTCTAAACAGGGGACCGTCCGCTTCGCAAATTTCACATCAGTCGAGAACGGATCTGTCTTTGCAGAATTCGGGGCACTGCTTGAACATGTAGTCTTCAAGAAAAGCGGCGGGGAAAAAGTCGCATTGAATGAAGTACAGAGTATCAGGGTATATCGCCCTCAGGAAGACCAGGATTTCTTCATAGTTGATTTTAACATCTCCCTCAACACTGCCGGTGAGTCTCCATTTAAAATACTTGAATACCGTTATGCCGGCCTGGGATGGAGAACAACTGAAAAATGGGACAAGAACAACAGTATGGTCCTTACTTCAGAAGGAAAAACAAGGAAAGAAGCTGATGGCAGCAGAGCCCGCTGGTGTATTGTGCAGGGAGAAATTGACGGAGATTATGCAGGTGTTGTAATGATGTCCTTCCCAACAAACTATAATCACCCGGAACCTTTGCGAATATGGCCGGAGGACCAGTATAACCGCGGTGATATGTTCGCTAATTTCTGCCCTACAAAAGATAGAGACTGGCTTCTGGTACCACGGCAGAATTATGTACTGAAATACAGGTTTCTGGTCTATAACGGACGCCTTGATAAAGAGAGAGCTGAAAATGCATGGAATTATTATGCGTATCCTCCCGAAATTAAGATTAGAAAATATTAAATAATTGAATATGAAAAGAAGAAAATTCGTTACGAGTACCATGACTGCTGCCACCGGTACGGTATTTCTGCCTACCATTGTTCCATCATCAGTAATAGGTAGAAATCCCCCCGGCGATAAGATCAATATCGGGTGGATAGGCGCCGGCAGGCAGGGAAGAGGTGACATTATGGGAACTATGAGGTTTGATTCAGCCATGGTAGTCGCTGTTTCTGATGTGGATTCAAGCAGAATGGCTCTCGGGAAAAAAATGGTTGAAGATTTTTATGCCAAAAAAACGGGCCAGTCAGGATATGTGGATGTTAAAAGCCATGCCGATTATCATTCTTTACTGGCCGATAAAGGTATTGATGCTGTTATGATCACAACACCTGATCACTGGCATTCTCAGCCTGCTCTTGAAGCAGCACTGGCAGGCAAAGATATTTACCTCGAGAAGCCCACCTCTCTTACCATCGCTGAGGGTAGAATACTTAGCGATGTGGTAAGACGTCAGAAGGTTATCTTGCAGGTTGGAACTCAGCAGCGCTCAAGTACACAGTGGAGGTATGCTGCCGAGCTTGTCAGGAACGGCAGGATAGGTAAACTGCATACCGTTAAAATAGGACTTCCCGGAGATCCTGCCGGACCTGAAGCTGCGGAGATGCCGATACCTGAAAACCTGAATTATGATATGTGGCTTGGATCAACACCCGAGGTCTATTATACTGAGATACGGGTTCATCCGCAAAAGGATTTCAATCGCCCCGGATGGCTCAGATGCGAGCAATTCGGCGCCGGAATGATAACGGGTTGGGGACAACATCATTTCGATTCCGCAGCCTGGGGTATGGATACTGAATTAACAGGACCAATTTCAATAGAAGCTGTGGCTCAGTTCCCGAAATCAGGTCTCTGGGATGTGCATGGCGACTTCATGTCAATAGCAGAGTACAAGAATGGAGTGACACAACTCACAAGCGGGAGCTATCCTAATGGAGTAAGGTACGAAGGTACTGAAGGCTGGATATTCGTAACACGAGGGAACTACAGGGCAACTGACAGTGATCCTGTGTCACGGGATCAGACAAATAAACCACTGCAGGCAAGCGATCCCAAAATACTGACCTCAGAGATTGGACCCAATGAGATACATCTATATGATAGCAAATCACAACAGGGTAACTGGCTCGATTGCATCAAATCGAGACAGGAGCCTATTTCGCCAGTTGAGATCGGACACCGTGCTTGCACGGTGTGCCTTGTCACTCATACAGCCATGAAGCTTGGCAGAAAACTATACTGGGATCCTGATAAGGAAAGATTTGTGAACGACGATGAAGCAAACAGCATGCTGTCCCGGCCGCAAAGAGCACCTTATGGAACTAATTATGTAAAGATCTAATTCTTTAATTATATAGTTGTTTTCATAGTACTTATTCTATAATTAGATCTTTTCATCACAGAACACACGGATTAACACGGATTTTTCCGTATTTTATTCATCCTTGAAACTCCGTGAAATCCGTGGTTAAAAATATATATTTCAACCATTTCTCCTCCTGTAAATACAATTCTTCATTTCACACAGCTTACAGGTGTAAGGCGTTCTTTTAACATTTCCACCGATGCCTATTATCCCGCTGACTGATTTGATCGGGTCCATCAGTGCAGAAGGTGTCAATCTTATTCCACAGAAATTATCAGTCATCAGCCGGAATAACTTATGTTGTTCAACTACAAGCCAGCCGCAGTATCCCGGGCTAAAGCGGTTTGTGATACCTTTCCCTGAGTTATTCATGCTCTTTTCAAGTTCATTCTGCATCAGGTCTGCTGCTGCTTCAACCGTCTCACTGCCAACTACATCATATATATATCCTTTCAGAAGATCGCCCTCTTTCATCTCTTTTTTGCTTTTTATACCGATCTCCTCACCTGCAGTACAAAGAAACAAGGCGGCTGAATCAGATTTTTTTATCTGTCCGTAAATAATCTTCTTTATATCGAAGGTCTGGTCTTTCAGTGTTACTGTTTTTTCAATATTATTAAATGTAACCTGATCGAAAATCCTGTATTCTGCTTTTATTTCACATAAGGTTTCGGCCTCCACGAGCACTTCGGCAACAAGCTCTGAAATAGTTTCAAGGGATTCACCTTTCTTATATCCCATAACACTTTCAATCTGAGTCACATTAAGCTTCAGGTCCTTTAAGTCAAAATTAAAAGTCTTGTTGGTCATTCCTGTTCTTTTTTCATCTCCTGCTTACCACTAAAGTGTAAATCATCGGATGACATATTTTTAGCCCCTCTTTAGAGTTTGTCCCGACTGAAAGTCGGGAGGTGTTGGGGGGTAAATTCCTGATTCCCTGACTATTCTTTCCACTATTTCTTCCCAGCCCAATGTCATCAGGTGGATGCCGTTAATTCCTTTTTTCCCTTTTAATGATTCAATAATCTCCAGTATAATATGCAAACCCTCCTCAGCCTCTCCATCCCGTGCCCTTTTCATCCGTTCCAGTATTTGTTCCGGCAGGAATACTCCCGGAACTTTATCATGCAGATATCTGGCAACATTATAACTTTTCAGAGGGGCAACACCTGCAAGTATATATACCTTTTTTAGCAGGTCCCTTTTATCAAGTTCCTCCAGCCATGGGTCAATTCCATCAGGATTAAAGATAATATTTGTCTGAAAGAATTGAGCGCCGGCATTGATTTTTTTATGATCTCTTATAGCCAGCATTGCCGGCTCAGGTGCAAGCGGTGATGCTGCAGCACCAAGAAAAAATCTCGGAGGATATTTAATCTTTCTTCCATCGAGATAGTATCCCTCATCTCTCATTTTTCGCAGTATCCATAACATCTGGACAGAATCGATATCAACAATATTCATATCTCCGGTCGGCTCGGGGCCTACCCTGGCACTGTCGCCTGTTATGCAGAGAATGTTTCTGACTCCAAACTGTCCTGAACCTATTGCTGTTGACTGAAGTCCTGTTCTTGTTGTATCGCGTGCAGCAATTTGCAATACAGCTTCTGCGCCGAGGTCATTTGCAACCTTGCAGCACGCCAGTGACGACATTTTTGGATTTGCAGATGAAGCATCTGTAAAGTTTATCGCTGTTACATAAGGCTTTACAAGC
This sequence comes from uncultured Rikenellaceae bacterium, assembly GCA_964535035.1. Classification (GTDB taxonomy): domain Bacteria; phylum Bacteroidota; class Bacteroidia; order Bacteroidales; family VadinHA17; genus LD21. Next base: position 2,231 of record CAZHRV010000077.1, on the reverse strand, counting down.
CCTATTTCTTTGATCAGCTTTTCTGAATTTGCACTCAGAGGGGGAGTCACTTCGGTAGCAACAACAAATTCACCACTTCTGAGTTTCCTTTCGAGCTCTGAAGCAGGTTCCTGATAAGCCGGAGGATGATATTCTGAATCCCCGCTCCACCATTCCGGCTGACGCACGCTCTTGAAAACTGAGTCCCATATCCTCTCTTTTTTCTCTCTATCTCTTGAAAAGAGGCTGCTTATAAACAAACCGGCACCAATCTTTTTTACCTGTTGTACCACATCTCCCCATGTCTGAGTTCCTGTCTTGTTCCAGTCTAGAGGAGGCAGGATCTCAAGAAGCGTCTTTCCCCGTCCTTTTTTAAGCGCTCTTTCATAAATGCAGTACCATACACATCTGCGTGTTTCATCAATGTAGCATTTTTTCTCAGGTGTTATCCCGCCACAGGGACCGTTTCTCATACCTTTAGGACATTCCATCGGACAAATAAAGGCTGTCTCCTGCAAAAGGCAGTTACCGCACATCCTGCAGCCAAAGAGAGGGCCCTTTATCAACAGTTCCATTTTCTCCAGAAGCCGCAGGCTCAATTTTTCCTTTTTAAACGGATAAAAGGCAGGCTGCCATCTTTTTGCTGGTTTAAGAACGGACATCTGAATATCTGATATTAATTTATGTTAGCTTTTGCCTGCGCTGAAAGTACTCAATAAAACGCATTGCAAAATCATCCCGGTCCATTATGAGATCTGCGGCACGAATAGCTGATGTAATCTTTTCAGAATTAGCTATGGGACAGGTTAAACCGTTATAAATTGAGAGTATTATGAATGCGGTATTCAATAATTCCCTGTCGGGTAATCCAAAAGAGATATTGCTGACTCCCTGCGTAATATTATGGCCAAGTTTCTGATGCACCAATCGTGTTGTTTCAAGGGTTACTATGCATGCTTTCGGATCGGCACTTACAGCCATAGCGAGAGGGTCAATTATTATATCCTCAGGCTTAATTCCTGTGTTAACTGCTCTCTCAATAATTTTTTCAGCCACTTTCAGTCTTTTATCAGGATCGTGTGTGATTCCCTCCTCATCCATACATAATCCTATGATTGCCGCACCATATTCTTTTGCAACAGGGAGAAGGATTTGTAAAGATGCTTCCTCACCATTTACAGAATTGATCAGGCATTTACCTTCCGCAACTTTAAGAGCAGCTTCTATAGCTTTCGGATTTGGAGAGTCAAGGCAGAGAGGAATTTCGAAGTTATCCTGGAGAATTTTTACAGTTTCAGGCAGAAGTTTTACATCATCGACACCCGGGAATCCGACATTCACATCCAGTACGTCGGCTCCTTCTTTTATCTGGCTCCCGGCAAGTTCAAGTACATATTTAAAATTACCCTCCTGCAAGGTGGAAATAAGTTTTTTTCTTCTTGTAGGATTAATTGATTCACCTATGATAATAACAGGACCATCGGTATCAATGATAACTTCCTTGTACTTTCCCTTAAGAATAGTTTTCATTCTGCAGATTTTCCCACTAAGATACTATTTGATTCAGATAATTCACTGCTCCCTGCGGGTCGGGAGAATAAAAATCGGCGCCAATTTTTTTACAATATTCCATTGTGACAGGTGCACCACCAACAAGAATTTTGATGCCTGAGTATTTTTCCCTGATAGTTATGACTGTTTTTTTCATATTCTCCATAGTCGTTGTAAGTAATGCTGAAAGTCCTATTATGGCTTCCGGGTTCTCTTCTACCGATTTCAGAAATTTTTCTGTTCCGACATCCACACCAAGATCTATCACTTCCCATCCTCCTCCCTCAATCATCATTGCCACAAGGTTTTTCCCTATATCGTGAAGGTCTCCTGCAACAGTACCGATAATGAACTTCCCCTTTAGTTTTGTTTCTCCTGATTGAAAGAATGGTTTCAGGTGCTTCATGGCGCTGCTCATTGCCTTAGCGGCCATGAGCATCTGGGGCACATAAATTAACTTCCTGCTGAATTTATCACCGACAACAGCCATTGCAGGTATCAGAGCCTGTTCGAGTATATCGTCAGGCTTTATGCCTGCATCAAGGGCCCTTTTAGCTATTTCGTCAGCTCCGTCCTGTCCTTTAAGGTCAGGAGGATAGGGAGAAAGTTTGTCGATCTTACCGAATTCGACGCAATATGAAAGCTGACTAAGAATCTCACTCATTTTTTTCAATTTAATTGTTCTATTCTATTTCTCAGTG
>CAZHRV010000076.1:0-6654 GCA_964535035.1 uncultured Rikenellaceae bacterium | reverse complement strand
CTGTCTTCAATAAAGCACATAAGGTTTTCTGTAAGTATATCAGCCTGGAAATGAACAACAGAGCCTGCTTTTGAGGTAGGGAAATTCCCTGCATCCCCAAGAACAAAGATATTTTCTTTTAATACTGACTGCAAAGTAAATCTATCAGCTTTTACAAATCCGAATTCATCACCAAGTCCACTTTTTGATATCACAGGATCTCCGCTATGCAGGGGGATGGTGATAAGACAGTCAAAAGGAACCTCTCTTCCTCCGTAATCTTTTATCAGCTTGTTTTTGTTATCAACTTCGGAAAGAAAGAAATCGGTGACCATTTCGATATTCTTATCTTCAAGAAGAGTACCCAGTAGCTTTGATGAACGGGGTTTGGTAAAGGCGCCTGACAGTGGTGTGACATAGCTGATTCTGACTTTATCCCTCATGCCTCTTTCAGTGAAGAATGCATCAGCATAAAATGAAAATTCCAATGGCGCCACAGGGCATTTAATAGGATTATCAGCAATATTAATAACAAGATTTCCGCCTTCCCATGTCTTAAAGAACCTGGCAAGAGCCTCGGCACCTTCGATAGTATAAAAGTCGAATATGTTTTTTTGCCATAGCTCACCCTTCAGTCCTGGTGTCTCTTCAGGATTGATGATAGTTCCGGTGGCGATGATCAGGATATCATATCCGAGTATTTTACCATTATCCAGTATTACCTTATTGTTCTCATGATCAATGAGTTCTATCTTCTGATATATTGAATCAACTCCAATCGGAAGGAAATTTTGTTTTTGTTTAGTTACATCGATTTTTTTATAATAACCAAAAGGTATGAAAAGAAATCCCGGTTGATAATAATGAGTTTTGACCTGATCAATAACTGTTATATTCCATTCATCCCTAGGAAGCTCTTTTCTCATTTTATTAGCCATAATGGTGCCACCGGTACCTGCACCTAAGATCAGTAGTTTTTTCATTTCTTATTCTTAATATTTATTCGTTTCTGTGAAAATCTTAACAATGCAAATGTATTTAATGTTCAGATATCGGGACAAAATATTAAAAAATGTTTTTATTCTCTTCTAACCAATTCAAATCCAACAAAAAATTATCTTAACTTCATACTCTCAAATAAATAAATATTATAATTTAAACTTGCTTTATAAAAAAGATCATTGCCTTTATTATGTTGTTCGGACTCTCTACCTGTGTCCTTACAGCCCAAACATTAAAAATGAAAAAAGATTTGGAAAAAGAAGAATAAGAAAATAAAATTAAATTATCAGAACGGATGAAAAACAAGGTTATTCCTTTTTTTATTTTACTGGTTGCTGCTCTTCCTTTAAATTCCCAGGTTATTAACAGGGAATCCCTTAGTTCAAGGATAACCGGTTATACATTTGATGTTAAGCTGGATACTGCAGCCAGAATGGTAAAAGGTACACTGGAGGCTTCCTGGGTCAATTTTACATCAGAGGAGGTCCCTGATATCATGTTGCACATGTATATGAATGCTTTCAAAAGCAGGAACTCAACAATGTACAGGGAATCTGGAGGATCACCCGGCAGGAGAGCCGTTGATCGGGGATGGATAGATATTATTTCTTTTACTGACAGGAATGGTAATGACTTCATGCCTCTCGCTCAGTATATTAGTCCCGATGATGAGAATCCGGGCGACAGTACCGTTCTCAGGGTCATACTTCCCGAAACTGCTAAGCCTGGCGATACAGTTTTCATTAATGTTGAATTCGAAACAAAGCTGCCATCAAGAATTCGAAGAACCGGTTTTACAGGCGATTTCTATTTTGTAGCCCAGTGGTTCCCAAAATTCGGAGTCTATGAACCGGCAGGCATGCGCGACAGACCTCAGAGCGGATGGAACTGTCACCAGTTCCATGCTAATTCGGAGTTCTATTCAAATCACAGTGTTTATGATGTGAAGATCACAGTACCAAAAGATTATGTGGTAGGAACAGGAGGGATGCTTATAAACGAAACTGTTCCTGATGCCGAAGGTAATAAAACACTTACCTTCAGGGCTGAAGATATTGTTGACTTTGCATGGACAGCATGGCCCGGATATGCAGTATATACTGATAAGTGGGAGCATGTGAACATAACCCTGCTGTTATCGGAAGCAAGAGCAAAACAGGTTGACCGGCAGTTTGCTGCTGTTAAGAATGCTCTCGAATATCTTACTGAGAATGTTGGTCCTTTTCCATGGCCTCACCTTACTTTTGTAGATCCGCCGACAATAGGATCAGGAGCCGGAGGAATGGAATATACAACCCTTTTTACTTCTATGTCAGCCGATATAATGCCTGAATTCTTACACCTGCCCGAAATGGTTACCGTACATGAATTCGGACATGCATATTTTATGGGGATACTGGCAACAAATGAATTTGAGGAACCATGGATGGATGAGGGCATAAATTCATTCTGGGAAGCCAGGATAGTCGACCACTACTGGGGCGAAAACTCAGGTCTTATTGATCACCCCTTACTTAAAATAGCTGATAAATCATATTCCAGACTGTCATATGTAAGGTCCGACAATAAACAGCTTGTAAGCAATAATGAATATTCATGGAATTACCCCCGGGGAACCTATGGAATGATATCATATTATAAAGCCGCAACATGGCTTTATACACTCATGGGAATTGTCGGTGAGGAAACTACAAATGAAATATTCAGGGAGTACTACAGGAGATGGGCATTCAAACATCCTTCAGGGAAGGATTTTATTGAAGTTGTCAATGATGTTGTTACCAAGACATACGGTGATAAATTCGGACCTGATATGAACTGGTTTTTCGACCAGGTGCTTTACGGTACAGGCATTTGCGACTATAAAGCAGCAAGTTTCAGGAATATTAAGTTGCCCTCAAAAATAAAGAGTCAGGAGAATGATTCAATCCCTGAAAATACTGCAGCTGACGATTCCCTGTATAAAGCCGTAATTCAGATGCAAAGACTCGGGGAGGTAATGCTCCCTGTTGATGTTCTGGTTCATTTTGAGAACGGAGATGAAATACTGGAGAACTGGGACGGAAAGGATAGGTACAAGGAATTTACATTCTATGGACATGGGAAAATAGAATGGTTCAAGATTGATCCGGAATATAAGATAAGGATGGATATTAACTTCATAAATAATTCCATGACCAGTGATCCTGACCGTGTACCCATCCGCCGTATTGCCGACAAGCTTATTTCCTTTATGCAATTCTATATTAGTGCTATAACTCTGTAAATTAAGAATATATGAAGATTTTTAAATCTCTTGGTTCGGGAGCCCAACGGGCGTTTAAATCATGGAAGGGTGTCTTGATAATCTGGTTAATCTCATTGCTCCTTGTCTCACTTTTTGTGATCCCGATGAAAGGAATATTACGAACCGGTTTCGGAAGCAGTACGATAACCGAGACACTTCGCAGCGGAATAAATATAGATGTGATCTCTGACCTCGAACAGTATTTTTCAAGCCTGATTTCATACCTCTCTTCCGGATTCTTTTTGCTGATATTCCTAGGCATCCTTATCAATTCATTTCTTGCAGGCGGACTGTTCAGCAGCCTGAAAAAATCCTCCGGCAGATTATCAACGCCTGAATTTTTCAGGACATCAGCCAGGTTTTTCTGGTATTTCCTTGGTATGTATTTAATGATCGCTTTAATAATAATTGTCTTTGCATTCCTTATTGTGGGCCTTCCTGTCGGATTGACAGTTAAGCCGGATACAGGTGCTGGTACGATTACTTATATCATCGGCATCATCAGTGTGTCGATATTTTCAATTGTTGAAGTGATTCTCCTTCTAGTTGCCGATTATGCCAGGGCATGGCTGGTATCTGCTGAAAAACCGGCATTTTTTAAAGCGCTGGGATTTGGATTCAGTGAAACATTCAGACATTTCGGATCATCCTTCCCTATGATGCTGATTATCATGGTACTCATCGTACTCTTTGGATGGATGGCAGCAAAAATAATTGGGATATGGAAGCCGGGAACAGGGGGAGGAGTATTCCTGCTCTTTGTTGTTTCTCAAATCCTGTTCTTTATTAAAGTTCTTCTTAAGGCATGGAGGTATGGAAGCGTCACTTCGCTGATGGAAACGAATAAATCAGAGGTACCCTCTGATCCTTCAGTGGGAACATCATAACTATCAGGATATCTGTAAGTCCCCCTTGGGGGATATAGGTGTGTATATCAGAAAATGAGCTTTTAAAAATTCAAGATAAGGAGATAAAGTATAAACAAATGGAAGAAAGAGAAATTTTGGTTTTCTCTGACAAACAGGTTAAGCCGACTGAAGAACTGATATTCTCAATTATAGGCGATAAAAAGGTCCTTTGGCTGAAAATAATGAAGTATCTATCTGATAATTACAAGGATGCCTCGGGCACCTGGAATTATTATAATGATGGCAAGCAATGGCTGTACAAAATGGTTCAGAAGAAAAAGACTATATTCTGGCTTGCTGTGATGAAAGATACATTCAGGGTGACATTCTATTTTGGCGATAAAGCTGAACCCTTCATAGTTGCCAGTGATCTGTCACAATCAGTTAAGAATGACTTTTTGACCGGAAAGCATTATGGCAAGATCAGGGCTATTTCGACAAAAATGACAAAATCTTCCGATGTTGAAACAATTATAAAACTCATTAACATTAAAACCAGGCTGAAATAAACAAGGTCCTGCCGGTCGTGCAAATCTCTCAATAGGAAAAAGACCTGCGCGATTTGTAAGACATCTTGCCGTTGTGCAATTGCGCCTTTAAGCCTTAACGCCATTTATATAAGTATAAATACCACACATAAAATAGGTTTTAAGCCTCTTCCCAGTCTTTTTGATTAACGATATTTTTGTTGTTACTAAATTAACTATTAGCAATCAATCACTGAGGGATGGCCGACTATTATAAAATGCTGATGCAGGATGTCAGGTTTAGGGAAGGACTTAATGCATGCATGAACTGTGGTATCTGCACTGCTATCTGCCCGGCTGCTGAATTCTATGACTATGATCCCAGGAAAATAGTTGACCTTGTACAATCAGGGAACAATGAAGAGATTGAAAATCTTCTGAAGTCGGAAACAATATGGTATTGCGGTGAGTGCATGTCGTGTAAGACAAGATGCCCCAGGGGAAATACCCCGGCTTTTGTGGTAATGGCCCTGAGAACTCTCTCACAAAAACTTGGTTTTTTTACCGAATCGGAAAAAGGAAGACAACAGTTTGCCATAAAACGGACTGTAGGTGAGAATATCTTCAAATATGGCTATTGCGTCGCGTCATATGCAGTCAGCCCTGAAATGCATCTTGAGCAGGGCCCAATATGGAAGTATATACTCGAAAATTCAAATGATGTATATGAACGTCTTGGCGGACAAATAAATGAGCTGGGAGAAGGACCACTAAGAAAGATCCCTGATGATGCCAGGGAGGAGCTTAAGAAAATATTCGAAGTTACGGGAGGAACTGAACTCTTCAATGATATTGAGATACATTCGAAGAAAAAAGCCAGTGAAATGGGTCTTGAGTATGATAGTGAGGGTATTGATAATGAGTATTTTAAAGAGGTTTTTACTGCCAATAACAAAAAACACCACGAGAAATCCTGATTATGAAGACAGAGGGTAAAAAGAGGATATGGTCTGATTACCAGAAAGAGATCGCTGATGATCATTTCTTTTATGTCAGATCATGCATAAGGCAGAGTTTTTTCCCGGGATCAGAACAGTTCTTTTTGTATTTTATGAGAGAGGTTCTTGGAAAGGATGTCTATGAGAATCCTTCTCATACAACATGTACCGGAATAGGCTATCATTCGGATATCGTACCGCTCTCTACTATCATGACAGTAGTAGCACGCCATTTTGCCCTGATGAAGGAGGCGGGATACAAGAATATTGCTATTTCATGTGTGACATCGTTCGGGATCTATACTGAAATAATTGAGACCTGGAAACATTTTCCGGAAGAACTTGAAAAAACCAGGGAATACCTTTATAAAGCTACCGGTAGGGAGTTCGATGTTCCTGAAAATATGGCACATACCAGTGATATCATTTATAAATTCAGGAATGAGATAGCAGAAAAAGCTAAATACAGGCTTATCAACCATCAAACGGGTACTCCGCTTAATGTTGTAGAACATATAGGTTGTCATTATTCGAAGATGTTTCCCAGGTACGGAGTGGGTGGGGCAGAATTTCCGAATGTCCTGGGTGGAATGATCGAAGCATGGGGAGGAAATGTGGTCGATTATCCTGAAAGGAGGCATTGCTGCGGTTTTGGATTCCGACAGTATCTGGTTCAGGCTAACAGGGGTTACTCGTTATCAAATACCGTAAAAAAATTCTCGTCGATGGAACCCTTTAAACCTGACCTGGTCCTTACAAACTGTCCGGGCTGTACCATGTTCATGGACAAATGGCAATATACTATAAAGGAAATGGACGGTACTGTATATGGTGAAAATGGAGAGTCTATTCCAGTGTTGACCTATGAGGAACTTGCCGGTCTTGTAATGGGCTACAATCCATGGAACCTGGGTTTGCAATACCATATGGTCCAGTCCGAGCCTCTTTTAAAGAAACTTGGTATTGACTACGATCCTGAAGACAAATTCAGGACCATTGATGGAAAACAGATG
>CAZHRV010000075.1:0-3396 GCA_964535035.1 uncultured Rikenellaceae bacterium | reverse complement strand
GCACCAATAAAGATTGATAAAACAACTAATAATGCGAAAATAAATTTAATCAAACTTGATTTGTACACAGCTCCCTTAGCCCTGATAATTGAATCACATATCCGGTTTATTAATCTCAGTGGGATAATGAAGGAAAAAATTTTAAAGATTATAACTAAATCAAGCCAATTATTCCCGAGAAGAATTATAATCAACTCTCTTGAATAAGAAAAGAAAACAATGCCAATGTAAAGCATTATAATGCTCATGAAGCCTGATGTTCTCAAAAAAAATGATCTGATTGTATTGTTATCATTCTGAATCCTTGAGATTGAAGGGAATAATACTCTATCAAGGATACTACCAATATAAAATCCAGGAAGAGTAATTATTTTAGTACCCCTTTCATATAATCCAAGAGAATTCATGTCAAGAAGTTTTCCAATAAGTAGTTTATCTATTTCATTCCCTATGTAGTTGAAAATTTTGGAAAGGGTCATCCCTGAGCCAAAATATAATATTTCTTTTGCCTCCTTTTTCGCAAACTTTATTTTTATACTATACGGGTACAGTATGATTGAAGTTATCACAGAAATAATGTTAGTAGCCACAATACCAATTACTAAAGCCAAAAGATCATATCCTAATAATCCCAGAGTTATTCCAACAATTAAATTTCCTGAGAGATATGATAGGAAATCAATATAGAAGAGTTTCTTAAAGTCTAAATTTCTTGAAATAAGAGACTTGGAGACTATACCAAAACTTGATATAAAAATATTTAATCCTACTATCCTCAGAATATTTGCAGAAAACTGATTATCATAGAATGACGACACAACCGGAGATAATAGGTAAATAATTATATATGCCACCAATCCAACACATATAGCAAAATATAGCGAGAAACTTAAGTGGTATGAGTTGTACTTTTCTCTTTGAATCAGGGCAGACCCAATTCCTACTTCAGAATACATTGAAACGAAAGAAATGAAAACATTGACAATGGCGAATACACCAAATGATTCTTTTGTTACAATCCTTGCCATAACCATGATGAAGATCAAATTCATGATAGTTCGTGTACCAGTTGTGGCAATTTGCCATCCGATACCACTTATCATCTTTTTTTTCATCTCCATTGCAGAAAAATATAATTATTGATTTTGAGAATGATAACCAACGACTTATCTATGTGTAATAAAATCTCTGATATTTTCAATTTTAACAAGTCTGGGGTTATTTTGCATTCTCTCAGCATCCACATTATCCAGGATCAGGTTAATATCGTTATTATTTCGGATTCCCAGGGTTTTTAAATTCAAGGTTAAGCCTAATTCCTCAATAAAGTCAATAAGACCCTTTTTCGCCTTCTCAATAGAATCAAAACCCATCAGGGTGCATAATTCGATTAAGGTATTTCTAACATACTGGGATCCTCTTTTATCTATTGTATCGTTTTCATTGACATAATAGTTAAACTCAAGAAAATAGGGCAGGGTCAATGCTACTGCATGTCCGTGTGCAATATTAAAGAACGATGTAAAGGGATATGAAACAGCATGAGGAGCTGTTGTTTTTGTAATGTTTATAGCTTTACCAGCATAATAAGCAGCCATTGACATTTTGAACCTGGCTTTTTTAGAATTGTTTTTTACTGCTTCAGGCAAATATTTTATAATAGTTTTAATTGCTTTTTTAGAATATAATTTAGACTCTGTGGTTGAATTTACATTCCAATATGATTCAATAGCCTGACTTAATGCATCGAGTCCGGTAGAGGCAGTAATATATTTTGGCAGATTATATGTAAACCGGGGATCCACTATTGCAATATCAGGCAAAATAAATGAGTGAGTCAATGAGTACTTCTTATTATTAATATAAACTGCTGCAAAATGAGTAGCTTCGCTGCCTGAACCCGCGGTAGTGGGAATACATATTAATGGTTTATTTTTTTTAAAAATTTCGGATTCCCCCAAAATTAGATCTTCACATTTGCCTTCTTGCTGGGATAAAATATTGATCAATTTTGACATATCAATAACACTTCCACCACCCACAGCAATAACAATATCATATTGTCTTTCCTTAAATATATCAATCCCTTTCTTGACATCTGTTATCTCCGGATTATTTTCAAAATCGAAGAAACGAGTTACCTTAAATCCCTTTAGAAGATTTTCCAGGATATCTTTTACTCCGGAACTTTGATAAGAGTTTTTCCCTGTCACCAGAAAGATGTTTCTGGCTGAATATTGATTTAACAGAGTTAATAATTCCTGGATTTTATTTTCTCCGAGATAAACCGATTGGCTCATGGTGAGAGAAACTTCATGAATTTGATTTTGTTTTCAATAGGTGTAGTTGTTGGCCGGCCGAGTTCTTTACGTGCTCCCTTGCATATCATAATTTCCAGGAATTTAGGACCTGTTCTTTTTTTCATTTCTTTTAGTGCAGATACTATTTCTGATATTGTCTTTACTCTTTTTGTCCATTTATATCCGCTTGCATTCGCAATTGCACAAAAATCTACCAATTGACCAACAGTTGGCTGACCACCAACCGAATCGTGTGAACCGTTATTGAAAAGTATATGATTATAATTTCCTGGAGATGTAGTACCTATGACTGTTAAAGAACCTAGATGCATCAGGGCTGCACCATCTCCGTCAAAACAAAATACATTTCGCTCCTTTTTCATAAGAGCAATGCCCAGTGCAATATGATTGGAATGTCCCATAGATCCCACAGTAAGGAAGTCTGTATTGTGATCCTGTTTCAACTCTTCCCGGTATTCAAATAATTCACGTGAAGTCTTTCCGGTTGTCGAGACTACTATATCCTCATCAGATAATTCACATACTACAGCCTTAAGTGCCTCTTCCCGGGAAAGTGAATAATATTGTTCATTTTGCTCCTGAAGCTTGTAAGCTTCAAATGTTCCTTTACGTATAACTATTGCTACAGGCGAATTTACTGATCGTACCTGCAAGACTATTTCACTAATAAAGGAATCAATATTTCGAATAGTTGAATCAAGAATCTTATAAGGAATTTCCAGAATTTTAAGTAATTCAAGCGTAATCCTTCCCTGTTTGATATGTTGGGGTTCATCTTTTATTCCTGGTTCACCTCTCCAGCCAATCATCAAAATCAATGGAATACTGTAGATCTGCTTATCGGTCAGAGAGGTAATAGGATTGATGATATTTCCCATACCTGAATTCTGAAGATAAACCATTGGTATTCTTCCCGTACTAAGATGATACCCTGCAGCAAGAGCAACTGCATTACCTTCATTTGCACAAATGAAATTACGATCTTTGTCAGTATAATGTGTAATATATGCACAAATTTCTTTTAACAAAGAATCCGGGACACCAGTAAAAAAATCGATTTGATTATTAACCAATG
>CAZHRV010000074.1:0-6652 GCA_964535035.1 uncultured Rikenellaceae bacterium | reverse complement strand
CCTGAAGTAAAACATAAATATCGACTTTCATATCCAGAGCAGCAGCTCCTGAAATGATGATCCCTGCAGCAGTCAGTTTATCAACGCTGCCTGTAAAAAGTCCAAGACACATTTTCTTCTCTTCCATAAAGTATAAATTTTAATTGTTAATTAATTAACAAAAGAAATCAATAATTACATATGAAAAGTTATTGTTATTGTGAGGTTGATTATTAAATTTTGTGATATATCTCACAAAACATTACCTTTGGAACATGAAAAATGAATGCAAGGTTTGTAACATCAAGTCTAAAGCTGCATTAAAACTCAGTGAAAAGGAAGTTGAAAACCTCTCTCTTAATTGTGCTCTGGTTAATCTTTCCAAAGGAAATTCCGTGATTAAACAGGGTACTTTTTCAACAAATGTTGTTTACCTGAGGGTCGGGTTGGCCAAGATTCATATAGCAGGGCCTCATCATGAACAGATAGTCCGTATTGTAAAGGCTCCCTCTTACCTCGCTTTACCAACAACATTCGGTGATAAAATTAATCAGTATTCTGTTACGGTTATTGAGGATTCAGAAGTATGTTTTATCGACATAAAAACTTTTCGTTATTTATTAGCTAATAATCCTGACTTCTCATATGAAATTATGATTGAAGTATGCAGAAATGAACTTGATATCTTTAACAGATGTGCCAGCCGGACACAAAAGCAAATAAGAGGGAAAATAGCTGACGTCCTGCTTGAAATGTCAAATCATTTGTATGAATCAGATACTTTCAACATACCTCTCTGCCAGGAAGAGATAGGAAATCTTATTGATTCATCACGTGAAAGTGTCAGTCGGGTATTAAATGAATTTGAGAAGGATGGTATTTTAAGAATCTCCGGGAAAAAAGTTGTGCTTTTAGACAAAAAATTACTGACAATGATCAGTGTAAAAGGATGATTCTTAATCACCAACAGGAAGAAGATCTAAACCACGTTTCAATTGTAAATAACCTTCTCTTTCCAGGATTGCTTTAAATTATAATATCTTATTCATACCTTTGTTTTAGAGCATAATTAAAAAATTGGTGCTATTGCATTGAATATTAGTGAATTAGTAGATTATTAATAATAACGATCTTGCTTCTTAACAATATAATCCGCTAATAACATATTATTTCAAAACGCCATTAGCAAATGGACAGATATTTAGTAAGAACGAGTTGCAATGAATGCTATGCAATATCTGAATGTTTTGTTCAAAGAACAAAAAACGCTGAGGAATTCTATGCATTACAAAAATCCCATATTAGATACAAAAAGGGTGAAACAATTGTTAAAGAAGGAGCCCGTGTTACCGATATATTATACGTGATTGAAGGTTTAGTGAAAATGTATATTGAGGGCCCTGAGAAGAATATTATTATAAAACTTCTTAATTCCGATGATTTCATAGGTTTAACTTCACTGTTTGGTGATGATACATATTATTTCACTGCCGCAGCATTAAAGGAAACCAAAGTATGTATTATTAACCGGGAAGGGATTAAAGATTTAGTAACTAAATGCTGCGATTTTTCCCGTGAACTATCTAACTGGTATTGTAAAAATTATAACATTATGCTTACAAAATGTCTGAACCTGGGTCTCAGACAATTGAACGGGAAGCTTGCAAATACATTGTTATACTTAAATCGGGAAGAATTTAAGGGAATCGATATATTTTCATTTATCAGCAGAAAAGATCTGGCTGAGTTGTCCGGTATGTCAATGGAGAGTGTTGTCAGGATTTTATCGGAGTTTAAAGATGAAAATATTATTGAAATACAAGGGAAAAAAATTGAGATCAAAGATCTGGAACGATTAAAAATGATAAACCAGAGAGGATAATAAACATATATTTTCCCCTGTCTCTTATTTGCTGAATGCTATAGGTTAAAATAACCACCCTTTCAAAATCATCAACCGCAAAATGTCTTGTTGTCAGGCGTTCACCTGCCCAGTAATATTGTATCAATTAGCTGATACCATTATACTCAAATAAATTATTGATAAATCTCAAGGTTATACATGACACCTATGGCCTTAACTTGCTTGTAATTAATGATATAATGAGTGTATCTTTATATAAAGGTTAAAATGACATATTATTAAGGCAGAAAGGAGTAAAGCCATGTATAAACAGAAAAGTGAAATAATTGAACAAATCCAATCTTATCATAAGCAGGTAGCCATCTTATATTATGATATTTATGGAAAAGCTGAAAATAATGAGATTAAGTCATTATTATTTGAATTGTATGAGCATGAAAAAGATCGGGAGAAATATCTCGAAAGACATAAAAATATTGCTAAAGCAATGAATTGCTGGTTAGATTTTCCATGTGAGAAACTTTCAAATCAGATAAATGAATGCCTGGAGAACAATTTTGATAAGAAATCTAAAGTGACTATGGAAGATTTACTGAAGCTGGAATTGCATTTTGATGACTGTCTGATTAAAATTTATAACATTTTAGCAGCTGAAAATGCATTGAGCGAAACAGCAGCCAATATATTTTATTATATGTTGAAGAAAACGACGAAGGAACAGAATATTCTAGCTAATATGTTGTATAAATCTAAAAGCAATTTACACTCCGAATTCTCATTAGATAATATTTAGCATATAATCAGGATACATAAAATCAGGTCAACTTTTTGCAGGTTGCATTCATTACTTGTCGGCCCGGAGGGAATCGAACCCTCGACCCCATGATTAAGAGTCACGTGCTCTGCCAGCTGAGCTACGGGCCGTAAAAATCGACGTAAATTTAGAAAAAATTAAATGAACTAATGTTCATAAATCACTTAATTAATGTATACCCGGAATAAATAAGTGATTAAATTTGTAAGTGTCACACTGGCATTATTATGAACAGCCAGCTAAAATTGCCAATATGCCCAACAGAAGGAGATTCAGACATATAAAAATGCCTCCGTCAATGGAAGGATATAAACCTTTTGGGATCCCTATGCGTGAACTGGAATCTGTTGTCCTGCTCTTTGAGGAATATGAAGCGTTGAGACTTGCAGATTATGAGGATCTCACACAGGAAGAGGCAGCAAAAAAAATGAACATATCCCGGCCGACATTTACACGCCTTTATGACAAAGCACGTAAAAATATTGCAAAAGCATTTGTTGAAGGGAAAGCAATAATTATTCAGGGAGGGACTTTTATTACCGATTATTACTGGTACAGGTGTAATGATTGCCACGAAACTATTGTCTCAGACCACCCGGTCGATCATTGCAAGGAATGTGATTCCGATAATATAACCCAGCTCAATGATCAGACTTCGCAAGACAATGATAAATCAGTTTCAAGAACTTAAGTTTTTATAAGATACATCGGCTACCCTGAAAATATCCACGATTTTTTCCCTGATGTTGCCAATCTGATCATTTACGGTCTTTCAGGCAAATACACACCCAAACTTATAACTCATAACTGTTATTCATAGTCCGTGACGGAATCGAACCATCGTCTGCAGACTGAGAATCTGCCGTCCTGACCCCTAGACGAACGGACCATAATTTATCCTCTTTTAGCAATTTCTTCGAGCTTATCCTTATTAATTATTTTAAGGTCCTTTCCCTTAAGCTTCAAAATTCCTTCTTTCTCAAATTCTTTAATAAATTTAACAGCGCTTTCGATTGTAATGGATGCAAAGTTTGCAATATCCTGCCTGGTTAAATATTGAAAAACATCTTCTTCAAGGAATTCTTCCGAAGATATATACAATAAGGACGAAGCCAGTTTGCCCCTCATTTGCTTATTGGACGTATTTTGTATTATATCAAGGTATCGTCCTTCATTCCTGCAATTCCTGGATGTGATACGCATGGCAAAATCAGCATTTTTCATTAATAATTGTTTCAATGCTGTTTTTTCAATCATGCAGATTGTTGAATCCTTTAAGGCTACTGCCGAACAGTTGTATATATTGTCCCCGAATACAGATGAAAAAGCCATGAAATCACCTTGTTTTGTCAAACGTATATTTAATTGTTTTATACTGCCTGTTTGCAGAAAAACCCTGACAAGACCATCAACAACGTATAGAATATAAGGGGCAAAGGCGCCTTGTTTAAATATGGTCTCGCCTTTTAAATACGTTATCTGTGTTTTCCTGCTGTTTATGAATTCCAGTTCATCGGGATATAAATACTGAAAACACTTTGATGATTTTTTACATTCTTTACAATTATTGTTGCTATCGGATTCCAAGTTTTAAAGTATTAAAAATGTATGCAAAAATAAATAAAATGCCGGTAAATGTTAATCTTTACTGATATACTTACCCTCAGTTATTGGCATTTGCATTATTTTTATTGAAATTTTATCACTACTAATTCTAAAAATATAGAAACAGATTCTGAGCGAAGCGAAGAATTTCAAACTTTTAGTCGGACACTATTGGAATTTTATAAGAAAAAAGTTATAATATTTCAACCAAAACTACTGATTTTCCAAACCGGTTTTCGTTTAAACAAAAATTACTGCTGGTATCTTTGCAGTCAATAATTGAACTTTAAATGAAAAGGGTAGCAATTCCGGTTGTTGGAGGTCAGCTAAGCGAATATTTTGGCCAGTGTGATCATTACGAAATATTTGGAATTGATGAGGGTAATGCGATAAGCGAAGAGATACAAATACCTCCAAAGGAGTATGTAACAAAATTACCGGAGTGGGCCTCAGCCGAAGGAATAACAGATATTATTGTCTACAAGATCGATAAACGAATTATCACTTTGTTCGCTCCTTTAAGAATTAACCTGTTTGTGGGGATCCCTGTAAATACTCCGCGTAATCTTATCGAAGATTATATTAATGGTAAGCTTAAATCGGATGAGGGAATTATTTCAGAGATAATGGCCTGACATGAGAAATCAAACTCAAATAACCGGTGCAGAAGCAATTTTGCTTTTCCTTTTTAATGAAAACAGAAAAAAAATTATCGGCATCCCTTAAGGAATTGTCCATAAACGAATATGTGAAGGAATAAATTAAATTTTAACAATAAAAATAAATTTTAGTATGAAAATGTTAGAAACCGCTGTTCATGAAATTGAAACAGCAGCAGAACTTGAGAAAATTACAAAGGAGAATGAAAATGTAATGGTTAGCTGTGGCCGTATGGGTCCCATGTGTATTCCTGTTTATGATGCAATGGAAGAACTGGAAGAAGAACGACCAGATGTTAAATTTTATGTAATGGGATTTGATACTTCGGAGGCTTCTCCTATCAGGAATGCCCCAATGTGTCGGGGATTTATGGGACTCCCTTTCAACGTGTATTATAAAAACGGTAAAATGGTAACAGCTACTTCAAGTATTCAGGACAAGGAACAAATTGTATCTGTTATGGATCAATTTTTTGCATAGTATTTTATATTTATAGACTATCAGGCTCGGATTTGCAATGTAGATTCTTAATAACATGGACGAAGTATATGATGTGATGATTTTAGGTGCCGGAGCGGCAGGTTTAGCAGCAGGCATCTATTCATCAAGGGCCAGGTTAAACACACTCATCCTTAATGAAGGCGCAATAGGCGGACAAATGGTTTTGACCAACGAAATTGCCAACTATCCCGGGGTTGAAAAAACCAAAGGCTATATGGTGGCCAGCATCATGAAAAAGCAGGCTAAAGAATTTGGTTGTAAAATAAAGTCGAATATCAAAATAGCACAATATAAACTGAAGGGCAATATAAAAAACATTGAACTTGAGGATGGCCTCAGATTTCAAGCCAAATCAGTTATACTTGCACCCGGGGGCAAACCCCGCCAGTTAAACATTCCCGGAGAGGAACAGTTTAAAGGAACTGGTGTTTCTTATTGTGCTACCTGCGATGGTGATTTTTTTACTGATAAGGATGTGATTGTAATAGGGGGTGGAAATTCTGCTCTCGAAGAGGCTGTTACTCTTACAAGTTATGCTTCGAAAGTTACAATTGTACATCAATTCAATCATTTTCAGGCTTTTGAACATGCCGTACAGGAAGCTGAAAAAAACCCGAAAATAAGCTTCATTATGGAATCGGAGCCAAGAGGGTTTAAAGGCAATGAGGTTTTGGAAAGCGTGGTTATTCAAAACGTCGCAACCGGGGAATTATCAGAAATAAAAACTGACGGTGTCTTTATTTTCATAGGTTACCTGCCGAATACCGATGCTTTAAAAAATATTGTAAAAACAAACGAACTTAATGAGATTATTGTGGATGCTGATATGAAAACCAATATTCCCGGTGTTTTTGCTGCCGGTGACTGCATAGTAAAAAAATATCGCCAGGTAACGACAGCAGTGGCTGATGGAACCATTGCCGCTTTAAGTGCAATGGAATATCTGAAAAGTGCTGATTAAATGTGTTATAACAATGATCAAAGTAATTTCTTATATAGATTTTATTTCCAGGCTACCGGGAAAGGACAAAGCCTTTTTGTTACTGTATAAAAAAGGCAATGAAAAAAGTGACTGTGCCTTTTCCAATGTTCAGGCTGGAAGTGAAAAAGTTAAACATATACATATATTCCATGCTGATGTAACATATGTACGGGATATCCATGAAAGATTCAATATTACAACAGTTCCTGCCCTGCTTGAATTCAGAAACAGAGAATTTATCAATACC
>CAZHRV010000073.1:0-20825 GCA_964535035.1 uncultured Rikenellaceae bacterium | reverse complement strand
GCGCGGTTTTTTTGGCAGGGCATTCGGCCATAGCCTGAAGGAGATCTTTCTCGAAAGCCTGATTCACAGGAAAATTCTCAAGGCCAACTTCAAGCTTGGTTATATGCACATGAGTCTTGCATTCGGATGGTTCCTGCTGATCCTTTTCGGTACCATTGAAGCTGACTTTTTCGGTGATAAACACCTTAATGCTCCATATAAAGCTATTTTCTTCAAGTTCTTTAATCCTGAACACGGAAGTTCCGGTTTTGAGGCGGTCTATTCATTCTGGATGGATCTCATACTGGCTTTTATCCTGTCAGGTCTGCTTCTGGCAGTGATAAAAAGATTTTCTTCAAAGGTGGTGGGCATGAAAAAAACCACGAAACTGAGAATTATCGATAAAGTTGCCCTTACTTCATTATGGCTTATCTTTCCGAGCCGTCTTATTGCAGAAAGCTTTACCAGCGGAGCCTACGATACAGGAAGCTTCCTGACAGGATCACTCGGAACAATGCTAGCCTCATTTCAGCCAGCCAGGGAATTCGCTTACCCGTTCTGGTGGCTCTATTCACTGTCTCTCGGAGTATTTTTTATCCTGCTGCCTCTTACAAGATATATGCATATTCCGACAGAACTGTTCCTGATATTTGCACGCAACTCAGGAATAAGAACAGGAGACCAGCCCGGCGCCTTCAAGGAAATGCAGACCTATTCATGCTCCTCATGTGGTATATGTATCGATGCATGCCAGCTTAATATTTCTGCCGGTATAACAAATATCCAGGCTGCATATCTTCTCAAGGGTATTCGCAATCATGAAAATGTTAACGATATTGCATTTAACTGTCTTATGTGCGGAAGATGCGATCAGAAATGTCCGGTTGGAATAGAGCTTACACCAATCAGGATGATTGCAAGGAGGGCAGGAGAGACCATACCCGGTAAAACTAATATATTGGAAAAATATTTTCCGGATATACAACATGTAACACCGGTAAAAACAAACGGAATACCGGCATTTTCATGGCTGCCAAAAGAAAAACCTGTAAAAACGGAACTCCTCTATTTTGCCGGATGCATGACTCATCTGACGCCGGCCATTAAAAATTCGATGGTTAAAATCCTTGAAGCCTCAGGTATAAAATACAATTTCATGGATGCAGAAGGGGGAGTCTGTTGTGGCCGTCCTCTCATGCTTGCCGGACAGGACAAAGAGGCAAGGGAACTTATTAACTTTAATTCAGAGTTAATCTGGAAATCGGGTGCAAAAACACTGGTGACATCATGTCCTATATGTTATAAGGTATTCAATGAAAGCTATTATCTCAATGTAGAGGTTCTGCATCATACACAATTCATTAAGATGCTGATTGAAGAAGATAAGCTCAAACTGAATTTTCTCAGGAGAAGGGTCACATACCATACACCTTGCGACCTTGGAAGAGGTTCCGGGATTTATGACGAACCAAAAGAGGTCCTTTCACATGTTGCCATTCTTCAAAAGACGGCTTTTGATGATGAGAATTCATTGTGCTGTGGAGGAAGCCTCGGTAATATGAAGATCAACCATCAGAGCAGGAATAGTATCGCCCGGGATGCAGCAGCTGAACTGACACAGGGTAATCCGGATATCCTTGCCACTTCATGCCCCCTGTGCAAAAAGACATTTGCTGCTGCTACTGACACAAGGGTTGCAGACATCGCGGAAATAGTAGCGGAAGCTATAGTTGTCCCCCCGGTAAAAGAAATAAAATCCAGCTTGCCTCTCCGGAGAAAAAAGGCTGTAAAGGTCCTTTGAATAATATAATACAAATTGTCTCGTCAAAGATTTTCTTTCTTTACTTATATCTAAAAATTGAAATATTTCGATTTATTTTTTATTTAATTAATATCGGAACAATGGAACAGTTTTTGCTGCGTTTATAAAAATAAATCATAATAATATATTAGGACCGTTAATGAAAAGAATAATCTTTGGGTGTATAATGATAGCAGGTATCAGCGTGTTATTTTCATGTTACAACAGGCAATCGGGAAACAGCAGTACCAAAAAAACAAGGCAGCAGGATGATGGTACAATATCACTGGAGATAAAGAAGGCTTATCGTTATACGGATATGGGCGATCGTTCGGATAATACTGCCGAATGGAACGTGGTGGTTAACAAATCGGGACGATACAATGTATGGATTTCGAGTGCTACTTTAGATACTACTGATCTTAATTATCAAAACTCAGTCAAAGTAAATGTGCAGGATAAAATGATCCAGGCACGACCTGACTGTGATAAGGTCGTAAAAAATTCGGCTGATGTTCCCTTCCCTTACTTCAGGGCTGATTCATTCATAGGTACTTTATATCTGCAGGATACGGGAGAGTTTTATATACAGGTTACAAGTGAAATGATCTTACCTGAAAATTATCGTGCAGGCAGATCTTCAGCTGAAGATATTGCAGAACTGATTTCCGTATCATTTACTCCTGTTAAGCGTTGATTCTATCCATTTTCTGGCATTAACGAATGCCTGTATCCAGGGCGTTATGTTATCATTTTTCCTTTCGGTGGGATAGTAACCGCACTGCCAGGGGAGATATGCTCGTTCGAGATGCGGCATCATAACCAGGTGGCGTCCGTTGTCAGAACATAAGCCTGCAACATCATAGTCCGAGCCATTGGGATTTGCAGGATATGTATGCCCGGAATATTTTATCGGGATATGATATTCCTTTTCAGGATACGGCAGGCTGAACTGACCTTCGCTGTGAGCAACCCATATACCAAGTTCCATACCTTCCATATTCGACAGCATGGCTGATTTATTAGGCAGTATCCTGACACCAAGGAAAGCTGAATCAAATTTGCGCGATTTGTTAAAAAGCAACTTTACCTTATCCTTTTGCCCGGGATAGATGAGTCCAAGTTCAGCCATTAGCTGACATCCGTTACACACACCCAGTGAAAGAGTATCGGATCTATTATAGAATTTTTCCAGGGCAGTTTTTGCTTTACTGTTATAACGGAACGCACCGGCCCATCCTTTTGCCGATCCAAGAACATCAGAGTTTGAGAATCCGCCGACAAAGACTATCATATTAATCTCTACGAGGGTTTCCCTTCCTGAGATCAGGTCTGTCATATGAACGTCTTTTACATCAAATCCTGCCAGGTAAAGAGCATAAGCCATTTCCCTGTCGCCGTTAACCCCTTTTTCCCTGATTACAGCTGCCGTCGTCCCGCTTTTCCTTCTGCGGTCGGGAGTTATCCCCAGCGATTTAAATGTTCCCGGGAATCCGGCAAGATCGATATTAAGCTTATTGTCCTTATATGTACGGAACCGTTCTGCAGCAAGCTCAGGTCCGCACTGCCTGCAATCAAGCAAATAGGAGGTTTTGAACCATTTATCACGCAGTTCGTCAATATCAAACTCTATCTTATGGTCATGATTGGTGATAAACAGTGCCCTTTCATTTACCGGATGCCCGATAGAAAGATACGATATGCCATGTTCAAGAAGAATCTCAGCTACTTCATCCTCATCCTTAACCTGAAACAGTATTCCCGGATTCTGGCTGAAAAGTAATTTCACCGTATCAGGTTCATTAAGAGCCGACAGGTTGATTGATAATCCACCGGAAGTGTTTGAGAAGCACATTTCCAGCAAAGTGGTCAGCATGCCTCCCGCTGAAATGTCGTGCCCGGCGAGTATCATACCTTTCATTATGAGTCCCTGTACAGCATTAAAGACTTTCGCAAAGTATCCGGGATCCTTTACTGTAGGAACATCATTACCAAGCCTGTTAACGATTTGTGCGAAACTGCTTCCTCCAGGCTTCAGGGTGTCACTACTCATATCAACATAAAAGATACCGGTATATGGATCATTAACGATGACCGGCTCGACTATTTTGCTTATATCCTTTACCTCACCCGATGCTGATATTATAACAGTTCCCGGGGAATAGACCACCTTGTCTCTGTACTTTTGTGTCATGGAGAGGCTGTCTTTGCCGGTAGGTATGTTGATACCCAGGTAGTTGGCAAAGTCGCTTGCAGCTTTGACTGCCTCATAAAGCCTTGCATCCTCACCTGGATTTTTGCACGGCCACATCCAGTTTGCCGATAATGAAACACTCTTGAGTTTATTGGAAAGAGGAGCCCAAATAATGTTTGTAAGAGCCTCAGCAATTGATAATACTGATCCTGCAGCCGCATTAACCAGTCCGGCAGCAGGTGCATGACCTATAGATGTTGCCATACCTGATCTGCCCGTGTAATCGAGAGTGATTGCCCCAAGATTGTTCAATGGAAGCTGCAGAGGACCGGCACATTGCTGTTTGGCTATTCTTCCTGTTACAGATCTGTCAACTTTATTTGTCAGCCAGTCCTTGCAGGCCACCTCTTCAATCTGGAGGACAAGCTCAGCATACTCCGTGATCCTGGCAGGATCATATTTCACTTTCCTGAAAACTGTTTTGACAGTATTGTCGGTCAAAATTGTCTTTGGAGGATTGCCAAAAAGGGATTCCAGCTTAATATCAACAGGTTTTTCTCCGGTTTTCGGATTTATCAGTGTGAACTGATGATCACCTGTTACCTCTCCGATAATATAAATCGGAGCTCTTTCCCTTTCAGCTATCTTTTTCAGCGTATCTACTGACACTTTATTCATTATGAGCCCCATGCGTTCCTGCGACTCATTACCTATTATTTCTTTGGCTGAAAGGGTAGGGTCGCCGACAGGCAGCTTGCTGATATCAATTGTTCCGCCGGCTGCCTCCACCAGTTCTGAAAGGCAGTTCAGGTGTCCGCCTGCACCATGATCATGGATTGAAATAATGGGATTGTTATCTGATTCGCCAAGAGCTCTTATGGCATTGTAGACTCTTTTTTGCATTTCAGGATTGGCACGCTGAACAGCATTGAGTTCAATGGCACTGGCATATTTGCCGGTATCGACTGACGATACAGCTCCTCCTCCCATACCTATTCTGTAATTATCTCCACCGAGAAGAACAATAATATCGCCCTTTTCGGGAAGACTCTTCCCGCTGTCCTTTTTCTTTCCTGTACCTATTCCGCCTGCCAGCATAATGACTTTATCATAGCCGAATTTCTTCAAATTCTCAAAATGTTCAAATGTTAATAAGGACCCGCAGATCAGAGGCTGACCAAATTTATTTCCAAAATCACTCGCTCCGTTTGATGCTTTAATAAGAATATCCCCGGGTGTCTGGTATAGCCATGGTCTCTCTTTTGTCTTTTTTTCCCAGTATCTTGCTCCGTCAGGCCGGGGATAGGAGGTCATATATACAGCTGTTCCGGCAATGGGGAAAGCCCCTTTTCCTCCGGCCATACGATCCCTTATTTCTCCTCCGGTTCCTGTAGATGCACCGTTGAAGGGCTCAACGGTAGTAGGGAAATTATGTGTTTCAGCTTTCAGCGATAGTACTGATTCATAATTCGTTATCCTGAAAAAACCTGATCTGTCCTGTGCGACGGGCGCAAATTGCTCTATAACAGGACCCTGGATAAAAGCACAATTATCCTTATATGCTGAGATGACTTTATTGGGATTATTTTTTGTTGTCAGTTTGATCAACTGGAAAAGTGAGTTCTCTTTTGTTTTTCCATCAATAATAAAGGTGCCATTAAATATCTTATGGCGGCAGTGCTCCGAATTAACCTGCGAAAATCCGAATATCTCACTGTCAGTAAGTTTTCGTCCGATGCTCTTGCTTAGCTTACTGAGATATTCTATTTCCTCGCTGCTGAGAGCCAGCCCTTCCCTGTCGTTATATGCTCTTATATCATCAATATACATTACCGGGTCGGGCAGCCTGTCAATTGTAAAAATATCCTGATCGAGCCCCTTATATAAAGACTGCAGCATCGGATCCCATTCTGTATTTTTTGAAGCCGGGTGAAACTCTTCTATCCTCATTATCCCGGAGATTCCCATATTCTGGGTTATTTCAACGGCGTTAGTACTCCATGGAGTCACCATTTCTTTACGAGGGCCCAAATACATGCCTTTAAGCTTTTCAACATCCAGCTTTGCAGCATTACTGAAAAGCCATATCAGTTTGTTGATATCTTTCTTTAACAGCTTTTTTGCAACTCCGACCGCAAAGAGTGTTTTACCGGAGCCTTTGAAGAAGAGAATCATATATAATAACTAATATATTGATTTATAATATGTTAAAAGAAGAAATTCAATTTATTAAGAACAGGTAAATATAATACATGTTTATGATTCTTTGTCTTTGCCCTCTTGACTTTTCTACCCCCCAAATCCCCCTTCAGGGGGGCAGGAAGGTTATTTCAGTCCACTCCGCTCAAGGAAGGCATCTATCGTTGGCTCTTTACCCCTGAAGCTGATATAAAGATTCATAGGTTTATCGGTGCCGCCTTTTTCCAATATATTTTTTCTGAATGCTGATGCAGTTTCAGTATTAAAGATACCGGTTTCTTTAAAATATTTAAAAGCATCTGCATCAAGTACTTCTGCCCATTTGTATCCGTAATAACCGGCAGCATAACCTCCGCCAAAGACATGACCGAATGAAGCACTCATATTTGAACCTTCCACCTTAGGGAACAATTCTGTCTTCTCCACCGCTGCGGATTCAAATGCGACTATGTCGTCTGTTATCGGATAAGTAACCGTGTGCCATGCCATATCGAGGAATCCAAAACTCAATTGCCTGTTGCACGCATATCCTTCATTGAAGGTTGATGATTCTTTGATCTTCGCAATTACATTATCTGGGATCTTCTCACCTGTAATATAATGAACTGCCCATAATGACAACCACTCTTTCTCATATGCGAAGTTCTGCATGAATTGTGATGGCATTTCTACAAAATCTCGTGCAACACTTGTCCCGGAAAGACTTTCGTAGGTACATTTTGTCAGAATTCCGTGGAGGGCATGACCGAATTCATGAAGAAAGGTGGTGACCTCATTGAAGGTAAGCAGGGAAGGCTTTGTTTCCGTCGGTCTTGTGAAGTTTGCCACTATTGAGATTAATGGTCTGACATGTTTCCCATTCTTCTTTCTCTGTTCACGATATCCTGTCATCCATGCGCCACTGTTTTTCCCATGTCTCGGAAAATAATCCGTATAAAGGATGGCAAGAAAAGAATTGTCAGCATCAAGGACCTCCCATACTTTCACTTCCTTATGGTAAACAGGTATTGAGTTGTTCCTTACGAACTTTATTCCATAGAGTGTTGTGGCAAGGCTGAATATCGCTTTCTCAGCATTCTCCAGCACGAAAAATGGTTTGAGGACCTCATCATCTATATCAAATTTTGCTTTCCTTAGTTTTTCAGAGTAATAAGCCCAGTCCCATCTTTGAATTTCACCTGAGTGTCCGTTCTTAAAAGCAAATATTTTAATATTATTATAATCTCTGTGAGCAGCCGGTTTTGAAGCGGAATGCAGCTCATTAAGAAAGGTTTCGACTTTAGCGGTTGTATCAGCCATCCGGTTACCAAGGATCATCTCAGCGAAATTATTGAATCCCAGTATTCTGGCCAGTTCAAGACGCAGATTAACTATTTCCCTCACGAGAGCCCGGTTATCGTTTTTGTCTCCGTGAAATGCTCTCGATGTATAAGCTTTGTACATCTGTTCCCTCAGGGATCTGTTATCGCAATACTGCATGAAAGGAATGTAACTCGGAGAATGAAGAGTAAAGATCCATCCATCAGTCTTCCGGTTTTTTGCTTCCATGGCAGCCATCTCCATGGCACCTTCAGGCAAACCTTTAAGATCATTCATATGAGTAATGTGGAGTTCAAATGAGTTGGTATTTTCCAGTATGTTTTCTTCAAATTTTAATGACAGGCGGGAAAGTTCTTCTGATATTTCCCTGAAACGTTTTTTATCTTTTTCATTGAGTCCTGCACCACCAAGAATGAAGTTCCTGTGATTCTTTTCCACGAGCATTTTCTGCTCGGTTGAGAGATCTGATGATCCCATTGAATCAAAGACTCTCTTAACTCTTGCAAAGAGTTTTTCATTAAGGGTTATGTCGTTTGAAAAACGGGCGAGGAGAGGGGAGACGTCTCTGGCAATCTCCTGCAGATCTTTATTTGTTTCAGCGCTGTTAAGATTAAAGAGGATGGCAGTGACGTCACCAAGTTTGCTGCCTGTCCTGTCAAGTGCTGCGATTGTATTTTCAAAATCAGGAGGCTCAGGGTTTTCGGCTATTACCTTGATTTCCTCTGTACCTGATTTAATAGTTTCCTCAACTGCCGGTATAAAATGAGCAGTCTCTATTATATTAAAAGGGGGCGTATTGAACGGAGTGTTCCAGTCCTGGAGGAGTGGATTCATAAACCTGATTAAATATTAAAACGGCAGGTCGTTCAGCTCTTCATTTTCAGGAGGGATGTCTTCCAGGGTTATGTCGGACGAAAGGTTCTGGTCCTGTTCCTGAGAGGATATTTTCTCAATTTTCCAGACATCAAGATTGGTGAAGTAGTTTACCTTTCCATCTCTTTCCCATTTATTTCCCCTGAGGTTAAACCATATCTTTACATCCTCATTCATAAATGATTCATTGATAAGCTCGCATTTTTCCTGTGTGAGCTGGAATTTAATAAAATCGACAAATACCGCAACTCCTCCTGCCTCCTTTTTCTCGATGACAAATTCTCGTTTTCGGAATTTATCACTTACCTGATTTACCGGAGAGATATCAATTATCCTGCCTGTAGTTTCAAATGACATATTCAGTTGTCTTTGTTATTCTACGATTTCAAGAAGCTCAACGTCAAAAATAAGGGTGGAAAATGGTTTTATCTGGGCACCTGCTCCACTTGCTCCATAGGCCAGGTTTTCGGGAAGATAGATCTTGAATTTTGATCCTTCCGGCATAAGCTGAAGAGCCTCTATCCATCCGGGAATAACACCGGAGAGGGGAAATTGTGCGGGCTCGCCTTTTTTTATTGATGAGTCGAATTCTGTACCATCAATGAGTGTTCCAACATAATGTACCTTAACAATGTTTTCCAAAGTCGGTTTTGGTCCTGTCCCCATTTTGATCACCTCATACTGCAATCCGCTTTCTGTTACCTTAACCTCAGCTCTCTCTTTGTTTTTGGCCAGAAATTCCTCATTCTCTGTAATATAGTCTTTAAATAATGCCTTGTTAGCTTCATTTTGCTTTGCTATTTTATCAGCTTCACGATCATTAATGAATAGCATGACAAACGTCCTGGCTTCCTCATCAGTCATTACGGCTTTCCCGTTTTTAACGTCAAACATAGCCTTGGCTACCAGTAACGGATTCAAATCCAGACTGTCAGAAATAAGTCCATTGTAATAAATAGTACCCAGGGCATAAGCCAGCGAATCTGATCTGGTTTTCATTTTTGCAGAATTTACTCCAGTTTTTGCACAGGAGCCAAGAATCATGGCCATTGCGATAGTAAAAACAACTAATCCCTTGATTTTCATTTTGAATATATTAATTTAAGATTTCCGCAAAGTTAATACTTTGGGCAAAGTAAAAAAGTCTTTGGTACTTTTATTTTTCAGGTTTTGACTGCCCTGATAATATGACGTTTACCCGGTGGCCCTGGAAGAAGAGTTACCTTGAAACCACAGGCTCTCAGGTTTCTTTTAACCTCTCCTTTGGAAGAATAGGTGACAAGAACAGCCTCCTTTTCAGTCACCTCCCCGATTTTCCTGAAAATGTCCGCTGTCCACATCTCAGGCTGCTTGTCAGGTCCGAACGCATCAAAATAAATCAATCCGTACCTGCCACGAATGACATCAGTAACAAGATCCCCTTTTACTTTTCTCAATGAGAAGTTTCTGCTTATCCTGTTCATTTGTCCCCATCCGCATGAATGGATTAGACTGAAGATCTCCTTTCCCTCTGAACCAAAGAAGCTGTCGTAGTTAAGTGATTTTATTGTTGTTTCGTCAACAGGATATTTTTCAATTGCTGTATATAATACTTCCCGGTTGCCGTCTATGTTCCGGATTGCTGTTAACAGTGCATTCAGCCCGGTACCGAAGCCGGCTTCAAAGATGTGTAACGGATCGGTATTACAAACGTCAAATCCATTTATTATGAAAACATGCTCAGATTCCTGTATGGCTCCATAAACCGAGTGATAATGCTCGTCCAGTTCAGGTACATATATGGTATGCGAACCATCGGCGGTATTTACTACCTGTTTCAAATGAATTTGTAGTATTAAGTTAAGTTATCCCTGAACCCTGAACTTCATAACTTCATCCCGATCACTATCACATCATCAACCTGATCATGGTCACCTTTCCATTCTTCAAATGTAGTGTCAAGTATCTCTTTCTGGAGCTCCATTGGTTTGCTATGGTTTTTTAGCAGCAGATTTTGAAACGGTTTGTACATGAACTTCTTTCCTCTGGGACCGCCAAACTGATCTGCATATCCGTCGGAAAACAGGTACAGATAATCACCTTTTCTGATCTCTATGGTCCGGTTAGTAAAAGGAGTGAATGAGATAAAATGTATACCTATGGGCATACGGTCGGGAGGGTATTTCAACATCTTGCTGTCCCTGACCAGGTAAAGAGGATTATTGGCTCCTGCATAGTCGAGCTTTCCTGATTTCATATCAAACATGACCAGTGAAATATCCATACCGTCCCTGGCTTCTCCTGATATTCCTTTCTGTTTTAGAGTATTGATTATCTCATCCCTGAGATTGTTCAATATCATGGCAGCATTTTCGATTTCCCTTGTATTTATTATCTCCTCCAGAAAGGCGTGTCCGAGCATGCTCATGAAAGCACCGGGGACTCCGTGACCTGTACAATCGCCGGCAGCCACTATTATTTTATTCTTTTGTTTTGTTCCCCAGTAAAAATCGCCGCTCACGATATCCTTGGGTTTATAAAGTATAAAATTCTCTATACCCCATTCATAAAGAAAATTTGAAGAAGGGAGAACGGCAGCCTGTATCCGGCTGGCATACTGAATACTATCGGTTATTGACTGGTTCTTTTGCTCAATGATATCTTTCTGCTTTATTATTTCGGTATTCTTGACCTCAAGGTCTGTATTGATCTTTTCAATTTCCTTTTTGCTTTCAGCAAGCAGGCGGTTTTTCTTTCTGGTCGACAGGAGGCTAAACAGGATAATTACAGCAACAAGCAGTACCAGTGAGCCGAGACCCACTGCCAGCCGGCGTGCCAGCTTCTCATTTTTAAGTTCCGTCTCTTTCTGTAATTTATCTTTTTCAAGAAGTTGTTTCTCCTGTTCAAGGGCCAGAGCCTCATCATTTTTTTGTTTCAGCATAAGGCTGTCAATAGCCTGTTGCTGGCGAAGGGATCTCACTTCCTGTTCTCTCAGGCCAAGTTCATATCTTTCCTTTTCCAGGATAAGCGACTGAGCAAGCCTGTCTTTCTCTGACCTCTCCAGGGCTCTTTCATTCATCAGGAGCTTTAGTTCATTTTCCCTCTGTAATGCTTCGGCCCTCATTGTCTTCATTTCCAGTCCGCTTATCTCCTCGGTGGCCAGTTCATTTCTTATCCTTTGTTCGGTAGCTTCAAATTCGGCCAGGTCATCTGCTATCTCTCTTTCCGCGATTCGATCTGCAAAATTCAATGAATCACGGAGTTGGAGATGTTTTTCGTAATATTCGAGGGCCTTGACAAAATCATTTCCTTTTTCAAGAACCTCTGAATAGTCCTGGTAACAGATCTGAAGCACATCAAGATTTCCTGAAGCCTTTGCAGATTCAATGCAGTCCAGGCAATAGAGTTCTGCATGATAATTATCACCTTTATTGAAATAGATCTTTGCCAGGATCCGGTTTATACGTGCTACTTCATCTATTCTTCCTGATTTTTTGGCATGCTGTAAAGCCTCTTCAATACTTCGAAGCATTTCTGTCTGGTTACCTGCATTTTGATGGCATATGGCAATATTTGACCAGACATCAGTCAGAAAATATTCATCACTGCCTCCCTTTTCTGAAAAATTAACCGCTTCCATAAAGTATTCAAGAGCTCCATTCAAGTCACCTTTTCTGAACATCAGGAAACCTATCTGGTTATAGGTGGAGGCAATGTTCTTAAAGTCATTTTTTCGGGAGTAGTAAGATAGTATTTCCCGGTATTTTTCATAAGACTGGTCATACATCCCCATCTGAATATAGAGTATTCCCAGCTTCTCATAACATCGCAGGAATCCTTCTGTATCATTTGCCTTCTCATAACAGGATGCAGCATCATCATACCATTGCGCTGATAATGAGTCAACAGGAAGATAGTAATATGATTTTCCGGCTAATTCGGCTGCAATAGCTTTGAATCCTGTATCCTGTTCATCATAAAGATTGAACTCCTGTTCAGAATACTGAGCAGATTTCTTATATACACCTGCCCTGAAATAATTCCAGCCGATTAATCTGAGTATCCTTGCTACATTTTCTTTGTCACCGAGTTTTGTAAAGAGCGCTGATGCCCGTAAATAATTACGTAGAGTTTCATCCCAGTTTCCCTGTTCTTCATATAATGTGGCAAATAATTCATAATCAGCAGCTTCAATGTGTGTTATGCTTTTTTCCGATGCAATCGAAAGTGATTTTGATATATATGTCAGTGCACTGTCAATCTGATTAATTAAACTGAACCTCTGTGCTTTTTCCAGATAGTTAGCGGCTTTAACCGAATCAGTCTCCCTCTCCTGGCTGAATTTTGTTCTGACAGGCAGGCTGTCCTGCCCTCCGGCTTTATACACGAATGATATAGAGACCAGCACCAGAACAAACAATATGGCTACTCTTTTCATTAATTCAGTGTATAGGTTAGACCAAGCTGAATATTTCGGCCGGTTTGAGGATTATAGGGCAGGGGAGTACTCATGCCTGAATAAACAGGTCCGCCATATTTTTCATTAAAGAGATTCCGGATCTTAATGAAGCTGGTAAGGTTATTGCCGATCTGATAATTTACCACTGCATCCATGCTGTAAAAACCATCAACATTCTTTATAATCTCACTGTATAGTTCTTTAAATGGAATTATAAGTCTTAGCCAGCTAGATTCCCAGATACTTGAGATCTGGATATAGAGCTTTTTAGCAGGCTGCATTGATATCTTCAACTGTCCGAAATGGTTTGGGACAAGTTTAAAATCGTTCAGGGTGAGGTAATTTCCCGCAATTTCAAAGATATCGGGAAATGACTGGCTCGATTTGGCAAATGTCAGACTAATCTCGGCATCCAAGTTTATTGATTTTACAAGGTCGTTGATCTTAATATTTGCCTGCAGGCCATATAGCCTTGAAATTGCATTATGTTCATTTACTTTGGTGAGAACGGTGGCAGTATCAGATGTGAAAACGGCACGGGCAAGGTTTAGTTCGTCAAGTCTTACATATTTGTCGTGTATCAGATTCCTGATTGAATTGTAGTAAATCGAAATATTCAGGTTAACATTTTTTCGGTATTTCTTGATCAGGCCGAGTTCAACAGACATATATTTCTCAGGTTCAAGGTCGGGATTCGGGATTGACAGATAGATCAGGCTGTCAAGGTTAGTTCCAGCTTTATACGCAAGTGATTGCCAGGCCATTGAAGCCGGCGGAGCTTTATATGCAAATCCTACGGAGCTTCTGAAGCTGGTTTTAGGATTAAAAATATAAAGACCCGCGATTCTCGGGTTTACAGATATCCCGTACTGTGAGTTGTGATCTACTCTTATACCTCCCATGAACCTGAATGACTTGAGTGAATAATAGGTTTGGAGAAAGGCTGAAAGATCATGATGAACACCGGCATTATATCCGAATGAACCTGATACGGAGTCAATAGCTTCTACCCTCGATTTAAAGAATTTATAGGTTTTTGGATCGAAAGGAGCATCAAGAAAATTAGTTTGTTTAAGCTGGGCGGAATTCTGGTATGAAAGTCCTGTAACAATTTCAAGTCCTTTTAACGGGACGATTGTGAAAAGCTGTTCAAAGAGGATGTCATTGCTGGCGGCATACCTGTAAACTTTATCTGTATAGGGGATGAATGTGACTCCCATGCTCGAGTTATTGTCCATCTCATACAGAAGGTTCGAGAAGTTGGTAGTCGTAAAGAACCTGGGCGACCATTCGTGATTGTAGCTCAGTGTAGTCGACCTGATCGTCTCTCCCCAGTAGTTTTGAGGATTGTTATATTTATAAAGGTACGATGACTGCCCGAGTGAACTGTGAGACCGGCGATACATATTATTATATGAAAGACTGATGTCGCGGTAACGGAGCTGAAAACCCAGAAGATTGCTCTCGGAAGGCAGGTTTTCCATTGCGGGATAATTCAGCGATCCGTCATATTCCGGGCAGTAATTTTCATTCATGAAGTCAACCGTTCTGATACCATATTCCTGCAGCAGATCCCTGGTGATTTCAATCGGTTCATATTGAGTAGATCCCAGTGTGTATTTATATCCTTTCTCCTGCAGGTAATGCAATGGATTATAGACTTCATCATATCCCTCTTTTATGTTCTGGTCAGAAGTCTCTATCAGAGCTCCGTAAAAACTGTATTGCAGGATATTCTTGTTTTTCCCGGCTTTCCCTCCAATCATAAAATTGGTGTTCCGGAACTCGTTCTGACCTATGCTCATATCACCATTGACAAATGTTCCCTTATCAGCTTCACGTGTAATAATATTGATGACACCTGAAACTGCATCTGCTCCATAGACTGCAGCTGCAGGACCATAAATGATTTCAATTTTTTCGGCCTGCCGTATCGGAAGCTGGTTTAGTATCGGCATTCCAATTGTTGATGTCGGCTTGACAGGCAGTCCGTTAATAAGTATCAGAGTGTAAAGATTTCCGATAAGCCCCCTCAGGTTGAAACTTTCTCCAAGTTCACCTGTTCCGGGCTGGGAAACTCTTATTCCCGGAAGGTTTTTGATAACATCAATCAGCGAGTAATAATGATTCTTGATTATCTCATCACGAGTAACTACATATATTGTAATCGGGAGTTCATCAATCCTTTTTGAACTGCGGCTGGCAGAAACTACATTCATCTCCGATGTATCAACCTTAAAGGAAAGATCATCAGTATCCAGCTTCTCAATTTTTATTAGTCCTGTCTCGTCAGTCTGCTGACCGAAAAGACCAAAAAAACTGAACCAGAGCAATACCGTTATAATAATTCGTGACTTCATCCCCCGGAAATTAAGAATAAAATTATTAAAAATAAAAGGAATAGAGCCCTCTGTTTTTATTGTTATTGTATTATTTTTATTTTCTCATTTCATAGAGTCATATTAAAAGGATACATTATATATAAAAATTTACATGCCCATGAAAACAAACCGTTCAAGAAGAGATTTCCTGAAAATGTCTGCAGCAGGCGCTTTGGGAGCACTGGCATTCACGCAGTATTCATGCAGGAATGCCTCAAAAAAAGCACCGGCACCGGTTGTTGCTGATCCTAAAACCTTTGGTATAGGGCTTCAGCTTTATACAGTCCGTGATGCCATGGCAGAAGATGTACCAGGTACTTTGAAAAAAGTATCTGATGCAGGTTACAAATATGTTGAACTTGCAGACTATGCCGATGGTAAATTTTATAACTATTCACCGGTTGAATTCAAAAAAATGGTGAATGACCTGGGTATGGAAATACTTAGCAGTCATACACAGGTGGAAGGTGTCGGCGTAACAATGGATAATGCCCGTAAGATGGCAGAAGATCATGCAACTCTCGGAGCGAAATACTGTTTGCAGCCATGGATTGTTGAAGAAATGAGAACATCAATTACAACATATCAGAAAATGGCGGCAAACTGGAACCAGATAGGATCTATAATGAAAGAGTTTGGCATGCAGTTCGGGTATCACAACCATAATTTCGAGTTTGCCACTGTGGAAGGAAAAATCCCTTATTATGATGTTATGCTTGCGGAACTGGATAAAGATCTGGTTGTCATGGAAATTGATCTGTTCTGGGTAACTAAGGCCGGACAAAATATTGTTGAGTTATTTAACAAATATCCCGGCAGGTTCCCGCTTTTCCATATGAAGGATATGTACACGAAACAAGAACCCTTCTATGATGTTATTAAAGATGACATTGCTCCTGTAGGTGAAGGCGTAATAAACTTCAATGAAATACTTGCAGCCAAAGATGTTGCCGGAATGAAATATATGATAGTAGAGCAGGATCAGAGCAGGGACAATACAATTTTCGAGGATATAAATAAGAGTATTACCAACCTTACTACAAAAATACTTGTCTAAATTACCAGTTTGAATCATACCACGACCTTACATCCGTGGCTATCATCCCTGCCATCCGGGCAGCTTCGATGCCCAGGTCTCCATCTTCAAAAACTTCAATTTGAGAAGGATCAACTTTCATTAATTCAGCACATTTCAGGAATGTCTCCGGATGCGGCTTGAAGTAATCCACATCATTGGCAGTAACAATAATACCAAAGTATTTGCGAAGTCCGGTAACCTCAAGGGTGCGTTCTACAGCCTTCCTGTGACCGCCTGTACCAATTGCCATAGGTATTGTACCGTAGTATTTCTTTACTATATCCACAACAGGCTCAATCGGTTTAACCAGATGCTGTACCTTAAAGAACTCTTCAGTCTTCATTTTCAGTATCTGTTCAATGGTCACACCATTGTTAAGGTTACTTTTCTTGATTATTTCACTGGCTATGAACCGGCCAGGACTCCCGGAATGTTTGCGGAGAAATGAGGTATCAATATCTGCTCCATATTTCAAACAAGCTTTTTTCCATCCTTCAAAATGATAAGGCATAGTATCGGCAAGAGTGCCGTCAAGATCAAATATTAATCCTTTTATTCCCGGCTGAATATCGTATTGCATTTCCTTCTTTTAATTAAAGCGTCAAAGGTAAAAAGAAATTGTTGAAATGTTGAAATGTTGAAATGGAGAAGTGACGAATTCAACTCTTGAACCCTTCAACTCAATTTATTAAAATGAAGCAGGCAACAATTACCAACCATATGGCAGAAATTTAGTAACTTGTGATTGATTAGCACGAGAGAGGAACTTATTTAAAATTACTCGCACCAAATAGTTAAACTCAAATTGGATTATTTTTCCATTGAATGATAATTTATAAATCAAAACCAACATGAAAAACAAGGATAAAACAAGAGAGCAACTGATAAAAGAGCTCCTTGATTTGCAGCAAGAAAATAACTCACTGAAGGAATTGTACGAAAAAAAGATCAACGGACTCGGACAGACAGGAAAGGCGCTGATCCAGGAACAATATCTGATGAGCGCTCTTATGGATAACCTTCCCGATCATATCTATTTTAAAGACCGTGAAAGCCGCTTCATAAGGATTAATAAATCATTGGCCCAGTTTCTCGGATTAAATGATCCTGACCAGGCGGTTGGGAAGACCGACTTTGACTTTTTTACCGGAGAGCATGCACAGCAGGCGTTTGATGATGAACAGAATGTCATTCGTACCGGGCAAATGTTGAGCATAGAAGAAAAGGAGACACATCACGATCGTCCCGATACCTGGGTTTCAACAATTAAACTACCATTGCGTGACAAAGAGGGAAAAATCGTCGGTACATTCGGCATATCCAGGGACATTACCGAACGCAAGCTGACGGAAGAGGCTCTGCAGGAGAGCGAGGAGCATTACAGGATCCTGTTTAACGAGGCCCTGGACGGGATCTGTCTGGCAGATGCGGAAACAGGTCTTATCATTGATTGCAACCAGGCGTTGTTGTCTTTAGTAGGCAGAGAGCGGGTGGAACTGATAGGGCAATCGCAAACGATTTTGCACCTGCAAAATAATAACAAGGCAGCCTTCTCTCCCACATTTGAACAACACCGGACCGATAAAGAAGGTAAGACTCTGGAAACGCACATTGTGACCAGTACAGGCATTATCAGGGAAGTGGAAATCAAAGCCAATCATGTGAATATTCATGGCAGGAAAACAATGCAGGGAGTGTTTCGCGACATCACCGAACGCAAACAGGCCGAAGAAGCGCTGGCTCAGGAACAATACCTGTTGCATACTCTTATGGATAACCTTCCTGAATATATCTATTTCAAAGATCACGCAAGCCGCTTCATCAGAATCAGTAAGAAGCATGCTCAAATGTTCGGTCTTAGTGATCCTTCACAGGCTGTTGGCAAGACAGACTTTGACTTTTTTACCGGGGAACATGCACAGCAGGCGTTTGATGATGAACAGAATATCATTAGTACCGGGCAAATGTTGAGTATAGAAGAAAGGGAGACACATCACGATCGTCCTGATACCTGGGTTTCAACAATTAAACTACCATTACGTGACAAAGAGGGAAACATCTTCGGTACATTTGGTATATCCAGGGATATTACTGAACACAAAAAAGCGGAAGAAGAAATTAAACTGAAAAACGAATTGCTCGAGACCATTAATGCTGAGAAAGACAAGTATTTTTCAATCCTTGCCCATGATCTGAAAGGACCGTTAAGCGCCTTCCTTGGAGCCACACAAATATTAACGGAGGAAATCCAGAATATGACCCTGGAAGAGACTAAGAAGATTACTATCAGTATGAAGGAATCTGCCTCAAACATCTATGGATTGCTTGAAAACCTCCTTGAGTGGTCAAGACTGAAACGGGGCATGATGGATTTCACTCCTGAGATATTTAATGCGAAACAGAAAATTACTGCAAGTATTGCGGTGTTAACAGAATCAGCCCGGAAAAAGGAAATTAAGATAAACTACTCTCTTCCGGAAGATTTAACAATTTATGCCGACTCACATATGTTCGAAACTGTAATCCGCAATCTGGTTTCCAATGCTATTAAGTTTACTGCGAAATCCGGAGAGATTAGCGTATCGGCGACAGTCACACCCGATAATACAATTGAGATAAAAATCCGCGATACAGGAATTGGCATGAGTAAGGAGTTGATTGACAGGTTATTTCTGCTTAATGAAAAAACCAGTCGTAAAGGTACGGAAGGTGAACCAAGTACAGGACTTGGATTGTTGCTTTGTAAAGAATTTATTGAAAACCATAGTGGCAGGTTATGGGTGGAAGGTGAGGAAGGAAAGGGAAGCACGTTTAGTTTTACATTAAATAGGCATCAGGCATCAGGGAATAGTAAGAACTAATAATAATAGATATGTCTGTAAAAAGTTTTAAGGGTTTGAATATATGGTAGCGAAGTAGGGATTTGGTTGAATTAATCAGCAAAATGATCTCATCACTAATCTCGAAATTACACTAATGCCTAATTAGGGAGTAAAAAGTAAAAAGTAAAAAGACAATAAACAAATAGTGACTGGTGACTAGTAGTTTGTGGCCAGTAGTTAGAGCCTGATGCTTGGACAATAAATCAGGTATCTAATGATTTAAATCGCAAATAAAACGTTATATTTGCGATTATAATCGAAATATTGTGCTATTATGATAACCAGAACCTTAAAAGTAACTATTTCCAGGCATATCAAAGATAATAAAGCTATCATCGTTCTTGGTGCAAGGCAAACCGGAAAGACCACTTTATTAAAAACTATTGCATCCGCCCTTACTGATGTGTTGTGGCTAAATGCCGATGAACCTGATATTCAGTCGCTATTTGAAAATGCAACATCTACCCGGCTAAAAGCTAATTTCGCAAATTATTCATATATTTTTGTTGATGAAGCCCAACGGATTAAAGACATTGGAATAAAACTCAAGTTGATCACCGATCAGTTACCCGACAAAAAACTGTTTGTAAGTGGCTCATCTGCTTTTGAATTGGCAAACCAGATTAGCGAACCATTAACCGGAAGAAAATGGGAATACCATTTGTTTCCGATATCGTTCCGGGAACTATCCAATCATTTTGGTTTTTTGGAAGAAACACGCATGCTACCACACAGGCTAGTTTATGGGTGCTACCCCGAAGTTGTTACAAATGCGGGTAAAGAGAAAGAGATGCTAAAACAAATATCAGACAGTTATCTGTATAAAGATATTTTGCAATGGAACGGATTAAAAAAACCGGAAAGATTACTTAAACTATTGCAAGCTTTGGCGTTGCAGGTAGGTAATGAAGTTTCATACAACGAGCTGGGAAAAATGATTGATCTGGATAATGAAACAGTTGAAAAGTATATTCAGCTTTTGGAAAAAACCTATGTCATTTTTCGCTTGACTGCCTTTAGCAGGAATTTGAGAAAAGAACTGAAAAAGGGTAGAAAAATTTATTTTTACGATAATGGCATTCGCAATGCTTTAATTGCCAATTTAAATCCTATTGAATTAAGAACGGATATTGGCGCTTTGTGGGAAAACTATATTATCAGCGAACGGTTAAAGTTTACAAGCTACAATCAGATTTGGGCAAACCGCTATTTCTGGCGTACGCAGGACCAGCAGGAAATAGATTATATTGAAGAAAGAGATGGAAAAATCTATGCTTTTGAGTTTAAGTGGAATAAGAAAGCTAAAGCACGTTTTTCAAAATCATTTCTTGAAGCTTACCCGAATAATGAAACTCAAATTGTTACCCCGGAAAATTACTTCGACTTTATATCTGATACTAATAAATGAGAATGTTATTTGAACCCCGTATTCTTTTAATATAAATCATAAACAAAATGAATTACAGGGATAAATCCAAAGCCGACCTAATAAAAGAACTCGAGAAATTGCAGAAGGAGTATGATTCATTAAAAACATCATACGAAAAAGACATCTCCCGGCATAAGCTGGCTGAGGAGGAATTATCGGAGCCCGGGATTCCTGACAAAGAGCTGATGGACTTGTCCCGCGATGTTATTTTTTCTCTAACGCCACAAGGATTGTTTTGTTCTATAAACCAG
>CAZHRV010000072.1:0-17750 GCA_964535035.1 uncultured Rikenellaceae bacterium | reverse complement strand
TGTATTTCCTTCATCACGCTGCCAAGATCCCTCATATCAAGCCTCGCGGTAACAACACCCATAGTCTGAAGATTTTCTCTCTGTATTTCCGAGACGCCGCTTTGGATTGATAATTCTGCAAATTTTTCAAGAGGCAGATAATCACCGGAAGATGTACTTATTAATGTTTTTCTGATATTTTCAAAAGGTGTTTTATTGTTCAGAGAATAGATCAGCCTGATATCGGTAAATTGTTCTTTTTCAGGTATTGTACCGATGACTATACCTCCCAGGTGCATCTCAGCCTGGCTCTGCAAGTCTGATGCTGAAAAGCCATATTGTTTAATAATTCCTTCTTTCGGAACAATCTTCATAACAGGTCCTGAGACAATAATACCGTCAAAAACATCGGCGGTCCCCAGTACAGTATTGACACTATCTGCAATCTGTCTTGACAGTTCTTCCAGTTTATCATGATCATCCCCGAAAATCTTGATCTCAATTGGCTGGACGCTTTTCATCAGATCTCCAAGCATATCGGTAATTACCTGACCAAAATCAGCTATAAGAGCAGGAACAGCACTTTCGACTTTTTCACGTATATCGTCCGCGACCTCCTCAGTTGTACGCTTCCTGTTTTTATCCAGCTCAATAAGATAATCGCCGCTGTATGGTTCTGTGATGAAAAATCCCATTTCAGTTCCGGTACGGCGTGAATATGTTTTTACCTCAGGGATGGTTTCTATAATCTTATCCACTTCACTCAATATTCTGTCGGTTTCTTCAAGAGAGGTGCCGGGAGGAGTTGTATAATCGAGGACGATTGATCCTTCGTCCATCTCAGGCAGGAAGCCTGTAGGGAGTTTTGGCATTATATAAACAATACTTAGGATAAGTATAATGATTAAAGCGCCACTGATATAAGGCCTGGATATAAAAAACTCAATCCATTTATGGGTTTTAACTTTATGGATTTCGGTATCTTTTACAAGTGGTTTATCCCGGGAGAGAAGCAGGTAGATCACAGGCAAGCCGATCCAGGTAATTATAAACGAACATAGCAAAGTGATTATCATTGTCATTGTCAGGATCTTAAAATAAGCTCCTGCTATACCTGTCATCAGTTCAAACGGGATAAGAATAACAATAGTAGCAAGGGAGGAACTGACCATTGCAGGAAACAAAAAACCTATAGCTTTACCTACAAGTTCTTTCGGCATCCTGTCAGGAAACTCTTCATGTGTCCTGTGAATCTGTTCAACTACAATAATTGCATCATCAATAATCAATCCTATGGAAGCCGCGATAGCCCCAATTGTCATTATGTTAAAATCATATCCAAGGAAACCAAGTGTGATAAATGTAAGAGCCAGGGTAAGAGGAATAGTAATTAAAATAACCGCACTTGCTTTAAGGGAACGCAGGAAAATTACCACAACTACAATCGCAAGTAACAATCCTATCCAAAGGACATCAATTATGCTTCTGATGCTGTCATTTACAAACTCTGCCTGGTTATAATAAGGTTTTAAAGTAACATCTTCAGGCAATATTTTTTCCAGTTCCCTGACCTTGACAGAAACCTGTTCGGCTACATCAATAAGGTTACTTTCAGGCTGTTTCAGAACCGCAATTAAAGGCACATCCTTCCCATCGGCTTTTATTTTGATGTATTCGTTACGTTCAGAGATCTCGACATTTGCAACGTCGCTGACTTTTATGTGTCGGACTCCATTATTGAAAATAACCAGATTTTCAAGCTGTTGTTTATTCTTCAGCGTAGCATCAGTGACCGTCAGATAGAGCCTGTTGTAGTCTATAGTATAACCGTTGGATTTAATAAAACCGGTCTGTTGTAAAACATCCATAATCTGCTGAGGATTGATTTTCAGCTGGCGCAATTTTTCCTCATCCGGAATAATCCTGTATTCTTTTACCTTGCCTCCGATTACCTGAACAGACGCAACACCTGCAATCCTCGATAAATAAGGTTTTACAATATATTCTGCAATGAGCTTTAATTCAATCTGGTTTTTTGAATCAGAAAATATTGAGTACCCCATTACCGGTAAAATTGAGGGGTTCATTTTTTCAACAGTTATTTCAATATCCGGAGGTAGAATACTTTTTATCCTGGCAATCTGGGATTCCACCTGCTGTTTGTCCAGGTCAATATCGGAATCCCATTCCATATATGCTGATATCTCGCAGCTTCCCATAGTTGTTGCACTGCGTACAAGACTCAGGTGTTCGACCTTTTTTATAGCATCTTCAAGAGGCTTGGTAACCTCCACCATCATTTTATCTACAGGCTGTTCTCCGTTATCGGCAATTATTTTGATCTTTGGAAAAGTAACATTTGGGAACAACGAAGTCTTTAAATTTTTATAAGAAAATGCCCCGAGTGCCAGAATTAAAAGCAAAAGAATTGAAATCGGCGTTTTAAATCTGATAAATATCTTTTCCATATTATTTTATTATTGTAATTACAGTGCTGTCAGGCAAACCATACGCTCCTTCTGTGATAATCAGGTCTTTCCCATTCAATTGAGATGATATTATTTCTGCAATACTGTCATTTTCAATTCCTCTTTTAACAGGGATTTTTACAGCCATATCGCCGGCATCAATCCTCATGATCCAGAATTCACTCTGGGTTTCATTTGTCATCAATGAAGATTTTGTTACCAGAAAAACATTTTTGTGTATTTCATTAAGAAACTTAATTATCAGATTAAGATTTTCCGGCAATTGCCTGTTTGTTTCAGGTTTTATGAGTACTGTCTGGGTTTGATTAACCTCATCCACAACTGGAAGAATCCTGGAAACGGAACCAGTAATAATTGTATTGTCTGTCAGAAGTATTTTACATTTTCGCTCCTTAAGTAATATAGAATGATACTCAAAAGGTACATTTACCTTAACCATTAAATCTTTACTGTTAACAATGTTGCAAAGCAGGCTTCCTTCTGCCACATAAACTCCCGGCTCATTAATAATCAACTCATTAACAAAACCGTCAGAGGTTGCCTGGACCTTTACAATGCCAAAATCCCCAATTGTGTCACTGTCAGATTCAAGCGCTTTGCGTTCCCTTGTTTGTACCTCGAAAAGGATTTCATCTTTCTGAACCTCGTCTCCGAATTTCATGTTAACCCTCATAATGTAACCTGAAATTGGCGAAACAACCTGGGTTTTTTTAAGATAAACAGTATTACCGTTAAAACTTATTTCATTTTCGATATCACCTTTAATAATCTGTGTTGCTTTTACTGAAACCACAGGCATCTGCTCTTCATCTGAAGCGACTCGGGTCTTGCAGGATGAGAGCATTTGAAACATGTAAATGGCAAAAAGAAGGATAAATAACTTTTTCATCATATAATAATTTAATTTTAATGGTATGATGGAACCCACATGTAGCTGATTATTATAATATGGTGTTTAGCTTCGCTGAGCTCGCAAGCTCGGTTGTGTATGTAAATACATGTGGGTTTCATTATATGGTTTTTAATAGTTCAGGTAATTATATGAATTGATCAGGAGTTGTTTTTCCATTTTAAGCTGGAGGATTTCCTGTTGGTTTGCAGCAATATCCTTAATAAGATTTTTAAAATCCATAACTGATGCTTCTCCTAGTGAAAGTTCTTTGGAATATGCATCATAGAGCTTGCCATACCGGCCTGCCATTTGTTCTTTGAGAATGATTCTTTGATTAATTGCCTCTATCTGACTCATAATCTTGTTTTTACTTATATCATTTTGCGTAAGGAAGGTTCTCTTCTCAAATTCCAGAGTCTGCAGGTTTATAGCTGATTTTTCTCTTTGGATATTTCGCTGATGACCATCAAAAATGTTCAGGCTAAAAGAAATCCCTGTACTTAATCCAAATCTTTCAGGATAGGGTAAATAAGCTGCATTTAATCCTGCATCAGCAAACAGATCTAGTTGAGGTTTGTATTTCAGTTCATTAATAGCCTGTTCCGTTATAATGTTTAAGCTGTCGAGTTTGTAGGAAGTTAAAAAATTAGATCTCCCTGTATTTTCCGGCTTAATTATAAAATTTATTTCCTGAAGATCAACCCTGCTTGTATCGCTGATGCCACAAATAAGGTTCAAATCGTATAGATTAGTTATATACTCAGACTCGAACATCATATATTCTGCATTATAGTTTTGAACTTCAATTTGCAAAATCATCAAATCAATCTGCTTATAGATTGCGTTTTCAACCAGTTTATTCATTATTTTCAATTGCTCATCAAGGTACTTAACAAGAGACAGGCTATTATCAGCCTGTTTCCTTGATTTAATGCAAAGAATGTACTGATAGCCGACGATCTGTTCCAGTTCATGAATTGTCAGGGCTATATTATTGTTATTGATCTGACCTGAAATGTCGGCTTTATTGGCGTAGACTTTATATTTTGAACCTGTAAGAAGAGGTTGTTTTACTGAAACCAGGGCCTGAAATTGTCCTCCATCGGTTATTGCAAGATCATGACCGATATAATCTATTGCGCCGTCTGATACCAGATCCAACCGATTTACATTATTATCGTGCGAGATGATCGGAGCTAATGTAACACCGGAAACAAGATTTATTTCA
Organism: uncultured Rikenellaceae bacterium; assembly: GCA_964535035.1. Lineage (GTDB taxonomy): Bacteria > Bacteroidota > Bacteroidia > Bacteroidales > VadinHA17 > LD21. The sequence goes on along the minus strand of CAZHRV010000072.1, from coordinate 13,162 downwards.
GGCTTTGAGAGAATGCTGTTTATTTGCTTTAAATCAAGCTTAACAATCTGATTTTCATTTGTGTTTTTGTTAATAAGAGGACTGTTTTTCTGAGCCTGTTCGAGATAAAAATTTAAATCCCGCTGCTGGGCATTCAGAACAGACCCTGCCAGCAGGAACAATATTAAAATTATATTAGTTTTCACTTTTGTTTTAAAATTTTAGTTTGACGATAAAACAATGCAAGTCACCCTTATGATAATGGATATCAAGCAGACTTTGCCCGCCGAAGTCCTGATTTATCAGGACGAAAGCGGGTTTACTGTTCATGTAATTTCTGTCATCCAAGCAGCTGCCTGACAATTGTTGATATCTCTCTCATAAAGATCCTGCCGGGTATTCTCTTTATATATGGAAGCAGATTCCCTTCTTTGCTTAACGAGTTTCTGAATGATTTTGAGTTCTTCTTCAGCGGTTAATACAGCATCCGGACCTTTCTCGGATTTGGCAAGCAGAAAGGCTGTCTTTGCAGCCTTTATTGCGTCTAGGGCCATTTTATCTTTTACCTTCATGGCATTAATAATATCGCCGGAAATTTTTTCAGTAAGTGACATAATTAAATTTTAATTGTTCTACAACAGTGAAGTGCAACAATATAAAGATACAAGATAAAGTTCAAAATTAAATATTTGATTGGTGTCCTTTCGAGGCAGGCAGAACATTTTTTATTACAGAGGAGTTGATAGAATTCTCAGGAAAGATTATTCGGGTGCGATAGTATATTTCACTGAAGCCATAAAGCGTGATTCTTGTTTTCTTATGGCAGAAGAGGATGGGTAAAGGGGTCAGATAAAATATTACCTGGGTGACAAACCTTAAACTCAAAATTCATTACTCTTGGATACAATGTAATGTTAGGGACCTGGTATGTGTCAGAAGAATTGGTAGTTACAATACCGGATGGAGGGGGAAAACATAGAAGATTATAGTACGAGGTGATAGCCATTACATATATATTTTAATTCTTATTCCAGGCTTTCAACTTTACTTTATTAAATGAATCCAGGGTGAAAATTATACGTATCCTATCTTTGATTGATGAGCTGATTGATCCAATATTTTGGGAAACCAGTAAAGGAATATGAATCTCGAAAAAGTTCCATATGCCTGCTTTCAGTCCGACTTCATAGAAAAATGGCGAATTATGACCAGTACTAAAACCATGATCGTTCAATAATAAATTTATAAAGGGTTTGACTGGCATCCTGCCGGCTTTTCCCGGCAGATTACTGGAGAAGGAAACAGAGATAAGCCAATGGCTATAGCCAAGACTATCATTGACAGGTGAAACCAACCCACCTTCAGATAAGGTCATTTGTCGCGACCAGAAAGTTTTCGGAAAAACACTGAAACGATCAGGGTAGGTGCCCTGGTAAAGATATAATTCACGTCCGCTTCTGCTGCTTGCCGATAAAGAATAGAAGGGAACCTCAGAAGAATATTTCAGCATTGTCCCTGCAAACAGCCTTATGTCCAAACCTTGATCTTTTCCATTATAGCTGAATTTGTAATTTATTTCTAAAGATGTTTTTTGGAAGGATTTACCTGATTCATATGCGGCATTCAGGTTGAAAGGATTAACCAATCCTGCATTCTCAAGGATATATCCAAACTGCAAATAAGAATTCATGTCTGCCTTTTCAGCCAAGTTAATCTTAAATAGGTCCGATGCCCCTGTATACATACCATATACCTTGTGCAATAGAGGATTATTTGCTTTTTTATTCCTGAAAAAGAGGTCTAATCCGGTCATCATTAAATTGTAATTTTGATTGCCGGGAGCTCCGAATTGTGTAGCTTCCAGCTTGATAGTCGCCATCCTGATGAATTTATCATAGGGCGTGATATTGAATAAAATTCGCCCATATCCGGCCAGACTGGGTTTCCCGAATGAATAAAAAGGCATAAAAAAGTATTTCACAGGTTTGGATAACCACAATCCGTTGTGTAATGTCAAACCAGCCATAAAACCGTTTTCTCTTGTCCAGTTAATTGTTGGGATATAAGTTATAGTTCGTTTGCCGGGATCTTCAATAGTATATAAGAGTTGAAATCTTATGGGATCAATTTTACGGAAAATGCCTGATACCCGGATGTTATTATTGAGTCGGTATAATTCAGGCATTAAATGAAGGGGATCAATTTTAATTTCTGAATAATTTCCCGGAGGAATATCTATCCGTTTGCGCCCTTTAAAACCATCTGACCACTTCTCAAAACAGATAGTATCACCTCGTATTCCGGAGATAATTAAAGGCGATAGCATCTCTCCCCTGTTTTTTACAAGAAGTTGTTGATTCATGAAGCGAACTACTTTGTAATCAAGCCGCTTAGTTGTATTGGTAAAATCGCCGAAAAACCATGTTAAGTCTTTACCCGTCTGAAATTCAAATATACTGAAGAGATCATCAGGCTGAGGATGTTTTGATTTCCATGTGTGATAATAATTATGCATTGTTGAATCAAAAAGGGAATCACCCAACCAGGCTCTCAGGTAATTGAAACCTATCGCTGCTTTATCATAGAGAATAAGGTCATAGTTCAGGGCACTATAATCTGTTGCCGGCAGGTTAATTGGCTGTTCAAGGTTCAAGCGTGCCTGAAAAAGCCATTCAAGTTCCTGTATTCTCTCCTCAGGCATTTTGTCTATGTGAAAGAATTCTGGCAGCTTCCTGTTTTTAAAATAAATTTCCCAGAGCTTCTTTCCGGGATACTTTTCGTTCATATACCTTAGTTCGTATGCGCTGGTGATGCCTTCGTCCATAAACGGGTAGCGACGTTCATCTGATCCAAGAGCGCTGTAAAACCAGTTATGACATATTTCATGTGCAATAACTTCATCAAGGGAGTAAGCATCATCAGCAATACCTATAACTGTTAATCCAGGGTATTCCATCCCTGATCCTGCCGTCAGGGCGCTTTGCACTGCTGTAAATGTTAAATATGGATAGTCCCCGATCCTGTTTGAAAAATACAAAATGGCGCAATTCACATATTTCAAAGCCTCTTTCCAGAGATCTGCCTGCTGATTGGTGAACATCACCCATGTAATCACTTCTCTGCCAGATTCTGGAAGTTTCACACTGCCTTTTAATACATGGAATCGCTTATCGGCAAACCATGCGAAATCATGTATCTTATTTCCTGTATACCTCAAGGTTTTCATCAGTCCTGAAGAGGGTGGAAATTCTTCTCCTCTATAGTCAATGGTCTTTTCCCAGGCAGTGTCGGCGGCAAGTTTATCAAGTCTTTCAGCTTCCATGTCATTTTGCAGGTTTCCTGTCGCACCTACAATATAATTTTCAGGTAAAGTTATACTCACATCAAAACTTCCGAATTCAGAATAAAATTCACCCTGATCCAGATATGGCATCTGGTGCCATCCGGACTTGTCGTAAACCGCTGGTTTGGGATACCACTGCGATATCTGATATGATTCCCCTATATGTCCTAATCGGGAAGTCACCCCAGCCGGAATCTTGACATGGAAAGGAGTGGTTACCATTATGGTGTCACCCGGACATAGTGCCTTATCAAGAATAATCCGGCAAATATCCGGTGCTCCCGGCATTAAATTCCAAGTAACCAACTGCCCTTCAACCTTAAAGTTCAATGAATCAATATATCCTTTCAATTCCGGATCATTGAATAATCTTTCCTTCCCTTTCTGACTAAACAATTGTTTTGCTAATCCGGTTTGATTATCAGAATAGCCATTAGGCCAAAGATGAAAAAATAAAAACCTAATTGTATCTGGGGAATTATTAATATACTCAACTGTTTCGATGGCATTTAATTCATGATGCCTGTCATTAAGAGTAACATAAATCTTATAATTAACCTCCTGCTGAAAATATTCCTGTGATAAGACATTGGGATTTGGTATAATAATCAGGAGACAGATTATCCACAAGCTCTTTATAAACCGAGAATTCGTTAAGAATTGCTTACAGCCTTTCTTGCCTATAAAGCCTCGACCTTCTTCACGCATTAACAGGTTTTTGAGATCTGTTGTCCATTAATTGCCTGAAAACAAAAGGGGTTAACCCGGTCACTTTTTTAAATTGATTTGAAAGATGTGCCACACTGCTGTAAAGTAACATATAAGCAATTTCACTGAGACTGAAATTTCCTGTTATCAATAATCTCTTTACCCGCTCAATTCTCTCCCGGATTATATATTTTTCAATGGTTATTCCTTCAACATTGGAGAATATTTTGCTGATGTAATTGTAATCGTAGTTGACTCTTTTACTTAAAAATTCAGAAGTGTTTGGTCTGAGGAGGCCATCCGAGCAATAAACCAGATGGTTAATGGCCATTTTAATTTTTTCGATAAGCTGGCTTGTATTATCAACTATTAACTCAAGTCCTGATTCTTTCAGAGCAGCATTAATCAATTGCAATTCTTCGTATGATACATTATGTTTTAATTCCACCCCTCCCAACTCAACAGAAGAAAAGGCCAGTCCAAGCTTATTCAATTCTTCCTTAACCAAAGCTTTGCAACGTTCACTTTCCATATTTCTGATTTGCAGCCTCATAGGGTACAGGTAAATATATTATGGATGATTTAACACAAGAAGAAAATAATCCAATGTAAAAATACCTGAAAAATTTTGTTTGAACGTTATATAATTCTTTGAATTAATTGCATAATTCACACATTTACTTAATCTTAAGTATAATGAATTCTCTGCCTTATTCCGTTGCCGGATTGTATTAGGCTTGTTTCCTTATTTTTTTCTCTTTTCTGGTTGGGGAGTGGTGGTCTGCAGTTTGCTTTTTCTTTTATTTTCTGATTCAATATTATGAGCAACATTGTCTTTGCCGGAGATTCAAAACGAATCCTTGAATGATTCGAGATCATTATGAAGGATTAACCCAGTATCGGATAATTCTTTTTCTTCGTACATCTATATATTGTAATTAAAATATTATGTATTGGCTAAAATTATTGATATGATCCCATAACTTAAATAATTCGCATTACTGCCTGCTTAACAAAATAGATTTATATATTAAAAAACAGGAGGAGAATTGTGTTTTCACCAATGCTCCTCCTTGTTTAACCCTACCTAAACTCAATCTCCAAATTTATACTAACCCTAAACCTAATCTATGAAGTCATACTATATTTGATTTGAGAATCAAAAATATTTCAGTAAAATGATTTTATTAGGGAAAATAACGTAATTCTTACGATCAAACTAAAAGGATTACCAGAATAATAAGAAGAATAAGTGTGCCTGCACCAATATAAATAACGCCGCCATTTCTCCTTACATTTTCCTTAATCCCTTTCAGTTCTTTTTTCAATTCCCTCTTTTCTTTAACCGTCAGGTTTGTTTTATCCATATCACGTATTTCTTCAACACGTTTTGTCAGGCGAGACATCTCTTCTTCTGATAATTTATTTTCCGTCTTGTCAGGAACAACAAGATTATCCTTTGCAGAATTCGGGTCAGAATTAGCTGCAAATACTGTTGATGCACCCAAAGCGAAAATAAAAAGTAATGCAAATAGAATAATTTTTTTCATTTTCTGATTTTTTAAATTAGTTTTAATATAATAGTTCAAAGGTAAATGGGAACACATGCTGGCTCGTTACATAATTACTTAATTAAGTTATATAATTCACATATTCAATATCGGGCTTAACTTATTAACATTGATGAAAACACCAGGTTAAGACAACAATGAATAAATTAAAAATTGAAATAGATAAAAAGAAGTATTTTTTTATTTTTGTAAAACCAATTAGGATAACAACATATCAGGTTCAGTTTTAAGGGACATCTTAAAAATTAAATTAAAATTGAAACTCTATATTAAGAATATGGTGTGCATCCGTTGCAAAATGGTTGTAAAGTCAGAGCTTGAAAAACTCGGATTGCATTACACTGTTGTGGAGTTAGGGGAGGCAGAAATTAAGGAGAATATTTCAACAAACAAGAGGGATCAGTTAAATATTGCTTTAAAGAAATCAGGACTTGAACTGATGGACGATAAAAAAAGCATGCTAATTGAAAGAATAAAAAACATAATTATTGAACTGGTCCATTATTCAGAGGACCAGTTGAAAGTAAATCTTTCCGTTTACCTGAGTGAAAAACTAAATTACGACTATACATATCTCGCCAATCTTTTTTCAGAAGTCCAGGGCACAACAATTGAAAAATTCTTTATCAACCACAAGATTGAAAGGGTAATAGAATTGCTTGTTTACGATGAACTAAATCTTAAAGAAATTGCTTTTAAGTTGCACTACAGCAGCGTATCCCATCTCTCCAGCCAGTTTAAAAAAATTACGGGATTAACTCCCTCTCATTTCAAGCAAATAAAGCAAAAACGCCGCACTCCGCTGGAAAATGTGTGAATGATGTAATTAATTTCTAAAGTTATGTAATTCTTTATAGTCCAAAGAAAGTCAACTTTGCATTGTAATAATGTAATTACAGCTAATACCTTATTAATATGAAAGCGGCTAGATTTATCACCCTTATTATTTTTATTGTGGTCTTATTTTTTACTTCATCATGTGTTGTATTACTCAAAGAGAATAATGGGAAGCATAAAGGATGGTATAAAAACACCAATAATCCTCATAATCCTAAATCAACAAAACGGGGAAAAGATAGGGGAAAATCGAGCAGATTTGAACCGAAGTCCATCATAAATAAGGAGAATACTGAATGTGCTCAGCCAACAGTAGTTTAAAGTATATTCTTTCGAGTGACCGAAAATGTGTGAATGATGTAATAAAATTTAAAGTTGCGTAATACTTTGGAGGCTGAATTAAAACCTTTGTGGTGGATTAAATTAGTTTATAATTAAAATCAATTTATATGAAAGCAACAAGGTTAATGATTCTGACAAAAAAAAGGAAATATGGAGAATAAAGAATTCGAAAAATCAAAAGCATTTATTATTGTTGAAATAATTGAATATGTGCCTGAATCGGTTGTCAGCAAAACGATTATTAAGAAATCGACCGGAAATGTCAGTGCAGAAGCATTTGACGAAGGTGAAGCATTAACAGAAAAAATTTCTCCGTTCGACACTTTTGTCCAGATAATTGATGGTAAGGCCGAAATTGTTATCGATGGGACATCTAACATGCTGGGTACAGGTCAGTCAATTATTATACCGGCCCATACTCCGAACATCATTAAGGCAAACGAGAGGTTTAAAATGATCTCAACTATCATAAAAAGTGGTTATGAATAATAATAAAATGAAGAGTCTTTTTCATTAAAGACTTCTGTTTCAAAAAAAAATAAGATGATACTCTACATTAAAAACATGGTGGGCATTCGTAGCAAAATGGCAGTGAAGTCAGAGTTGGAGAAACTGGGGATATATGAGAATTTTATATCGTCCGGGGAAATAATAGTCAAAGAGGGTATTTCATCGGAACAACGGAAACAGTTGAAAGATGTATTAAAAAATTTGGGATTTGAACTGGTTGATGAACGAAAAGGGTTGATTATTGGAAAAATTAAAAGCATTATTGTCGAAATGGTTCATTATAGTGATATCCGGTGTAAAAAGAATTTTCGCGGATTTATAAGTAAAAAGCTTCATCATAGCTACACCTGGCTTGATAACCTTTTCCTGGAAATAAAAAACATTACAATTGAAAAGTTTTATAGTGCCCATAAAATTGAACGGGCAAAAGAATTGCTTGTTTATTCTAAGCTTAATCTTACCCAAATTGCCTATCAGTTAAACTACGATAGTGTAGCACAATTATCAGGTCAGTTCAGGGAAGTTACAGGTTTCTCCCCGTCTCACTTTAAGAAAATCAGGAATTTGAGGCATGTTGTATATTAGAATGTGTGAATGATATAACTCTTTCTTTAAGTTGTGTAATACTTTCCGACAAGAAGGCTCGCACCTTTGCAAGTATCTAAATTATAATCAAATATGTTTGTAATCTAAATCAATCAAAATGAAAAAAGTAAGCTTCATTATTTTATTATCAGTTATTACTGTTTTTATAGTTAATGCTCAAAGCCCTCTTGACAGGGGCAATAAACAGTTAAATGCAGGTGTCGGTTTTTCCGGTTGGGGTATTCCTCTTTATGCTGGAATGGATTTTGGAGTTTCAAGAGACATAACTTTAGGCTTTGAAGGCTCAATCAGATTCTATAATCAGAATTATAGCGGGACAATATACAACAGCTCAATAGTCGGATTATCCGGTAACGGCAATTATCACTTTAACACAATTCTTGATATTCCCGCTAACTGGGATTTTTATGCAGGATTAAACATCGGGTATTTTTTCTGGTCATCTCCAACAGATTATCCTGGTACCGGATCTTCCGGTATTGGACTGGGTGCTCAAATCGGAGGCAGATACTTTTTTGCCAATAACTTTGGGCTGAACCTTGAGTTTGGCGGAGGTAACGTATTCTATGGAGGTAAATTCGGGATTACTTACATCTTCTGATAACAACCAGAATATCTTAATCATTAAAAGTATCTTATATGAAAAAAGCAGGTATTGCAATTATAATTGTAGGATTATTATTCACAATTATTACAGGATTCAAATTCTTTACAAGAGAAAAAGTTGTTGATGTAGGTTCTCTTAAGATCACTGCCTCAAGGCCTCATCATGTAAACTGGTCGCCATACCTTGGAGTCGGCATCATGATTGCAGGTGGTATCATTCTTCTTATTGGCAATAAAAAGCTTAACTAAAAATCCGTTGCTCTCTAATGAAAATAAAATTTAAAAAAGGTAAAATACTCCTGATCATTCTGGGGATGGTGATTGTTTTAATTATCTGTTATTATATTTTTAATCCTAAAAAAGCAATCAACCTGATCTTTCCCGGCATAAATGAAATAAGCTTTATTCATATTGATCTGAAAAAAGATTCGGCATTGTTGAATCTATATGTTTTCGTCCAGAATAAAATGCCTTATAAAATGGTAATTGACACCCTCAATTTTGAAATTAAACTGAATGGTTTTAAAATGGTTGAAGAAACTGTACCCGTTCAGATTGACCAGAAATGGTTTGAAACAGATACGATTGAACTTCCTGTTAATATATCACTTAAGGAAATTAAAAAGACAATAGGCGATTTGCAGGGACAGGATTCAACTGACATGGAGATCAATTTCAACATTGCATATAATACCTTGATAGGAAGAGAAAAGCTCAATATTAACAGAATAATCAGAATAGCATCTCCAATTCCTCCAAAAATAACAATTTTGAAATTAGAGCATAAGAAATATAATATGAAGGATAAGACTTCAGAGGCTGTTTTAAAAATTGAAATCATTAATAATGGGAAAAATATTGATTTGCAGCTTAATAAAATCAGCTACAATTTACAAATAATTAATACTCTATTTTCGAAAGGGAGTGTTACACTGCCGATTGATATTAAACCAGGTTCCAGCCAGACAGTCGATATCCCGATTATTATTGAATACAGCAGCCCTTTCAAAACAGCCTGGCTGATCGTAACAGATAATGACATATTAAAATACGATATCAATATAAAATGTAATGTTAAAGTGAACAATATAAATGATTTCAAATCGATTCCCGTTGAAATTGACGCAACAGGTACTATGGAATTAGTTAAAAATTAGATTAAAGGATATTAATAAGGAATGAAACTATGGACTGCCAATAATATAAGCTAATGTGTGAATCATGTAAGTTATTATCAAAGTTGTGTAATACTTCCTGACATAAAGTGTGTCAACTTTGCTGTGTAATATTCATAAATAAATTAATCTATTATTATCATGCCAATTTTAACTATTGTTCTGGTCCTTGTTGTTGCCGGAGTTCTTCTCTGGGTGGTGAATAACTATATTCCTATGCAGCGCACCATTAAAAGCATTCTGAATGTAGTTATTGTGATCGTTGTTGTAGTTTGGCTGCTTAATGTATTTGGTGTTTTCAGCAATTTACAGCACTTGCGTATCTGATTAATGTTGTCTTTTCTGGTGATTCATATCCTGAATTGTGTAAAGTTTGATGAAAAAGAGGGATACTCGTTAGGATTGCGAATTCGATATTCAGAAACGAATTTAATTTACTTAAAATGCTATCATTATGATACTTATATTTATTATAATAGCTACAGTTGCAATTCTCTTACGACTCATCAGACAACGTCAGAAAAAGCTTAATGGAATCCCTGCAACAAATGTGTAAATGATGCAACTTATTCCAAATGTTTTGTTACACATTCTGGAACAAAAGGGCTCATCTGTGTATTGTAATACAAAAAATATAAAACAATGAAAAAAACTGATTGTGTCCGTACTACCAAAGGATTTACTAGCGATTATGTATTTAAAAAATACCTTTTCATAGCTGTCTTAGGAATATTTTGTCTGGGGGCTTTGGCAAATTCTCCGTTAGCGTCTAAACAGCAAATTGGTATGTTTAAAAACTCAATAACCTGTGTTGTGCTAGAAGATGGCAGTACTGCTTACAATGTCTATATAAAAGATGCCGTTCAGAGATATTGGAAATCTACTGAATTTGAATTTATTGACCAGCAGGAGTTTGATAAACGACGGTTTGATTCAAGATATTCTTTTTTAGTGCTTATGAAAGGGGTTTTCGATAAAGATCCAGGTGGTGTAAGCTATAATTACATTAGCCTTGTGCTGGGAGGTCCAGCTAATGACATGACCGACATGCCCGAATTATGCAGCATACCGCTTTCATATTCAGACGACAGTAATATTGATTGTGGATATGTCATGCCTTCAATTGTTAAATTCATGCAGAAACATGCAAAAAACCTTGAACAAAAACGTTTCTTCATTTCACTGAGAGGATTGAAATACTACAACGGTTCAACAGGTTTTCAAGACAAAGTACTGCTTTTAAATAAAGATGCAATGGCCTTATATGTTGATACGCCTGAAAGAATCAAAACTGTTTACCCATACTATATTAAACTGCTTACTACTTCGGAGATTCAGGACGAAATCGCTGCAAACCCGACAAATGCCTTGTTTCATTTTCATGTTGGCCCCACTGAGAATTCCGGAGCAGGGAAATGCTTTGAGATGATATTTGATGTTGAAGGTAATCTGTATTACTATAACTCGCGTAAAATCACTAATGATAATGGAGATGGTTTTAATCTGAACGATTTTAAAAACATCAGGTAATGGAATACAATCAGTTCCCAATCCATTTACCAGGCAGGGACTTAAGAATTAAGAAATAAAATAAAATAAATTCAATTCAATTCAATTCAATTCAATTGAAAAATAACACCGTTTAAAGAATTAATAACTGAACCAATGAAAATTCTAATAATTGGATTTCTTGCATTATTTGGCTGGTCAGCACTATCGACCCATATCTATGTGTGTAAGATAAAAGGATTATGTAATGAACCGGTAACTATGCAAATTGACACACTCAATCAAAAAAGTGTCATTGCAATTGACACCATGGCGAAGCCTTTAGTGCAGGAAAAGGAAGTAATCCCTGCAGATCTTGTAATATACTTTGCATTTGACAAATCTGTATTCAAATCTGATGCAAAGACTGACAAATACTTTGATGAATCAAATGCGTTTTTGAATCAAAACTCACAGTCCGGACTTAGTATTACAGGCCATACTGATGCGATAGGAACCGATGAATATAATGAGGCTCTGGGGTACAGGCGGGCTCAAAGTTTGCAGCATTATTTTGAAAGCAAGGGCTTGCCTGCAAACAAGATCATTATAGAATCTAAGGGAGAGAAAGAACCTGCAGATAATAATAGTACAGCAGCAGGAAGAGCAAATAACAGGAGAACAGTAATAACTATAAAAAAATAAAATCATGAATACTTTATTAATTCTTTTAGCACAAACAAAAAGCGGAGCAACCATTGAAATACTTTCATTATTACTGGTTGCCGCAATCATAGGTTATGTTACAGCCTGGCTTTATTATAAGTCAGTTTATGTCAGGAAAATTAAAGTTATTGAATCAGAAAAGGATGAATTGAATAAACAGATTGTCACCCTTAATGCTGATAATAGTAGTCTTCAGAAAAACCTCAATGAAAAGGAAAACGAAATGGAACATCTTAATCTGGTTCATATTGCACAACGGAAGCGTTTTCTTAATTATATAAGTTTTGGGACTGCCATAGTAACAGAGAAGGATGATCTGAAAATGATCAGCGGTATAGGTCCTTTTATTGAGAGAAGACTGAATGCGTTAGATATTTTTACTTTCCGGCAGATCAGTAAATTCACTGCCCGGGATATTGAGACGATAAATGATGCCATTATATATTTTTATGGCAGAATTGACAGGGACGAGTGGGTTGCACAAGCCACGGAACTTGTCAATAGCAAAGATAACAAGGCGGAGCTCTTTAAACGGATCAGCGAAAGAAAGACGCACATTTACTATGATAGAATAGGAATTGCAAAAAAAGAAGAAGCGGATGATTTAACCGGCATCAATGGCATTGGCGGATGGATTCAGGAAAAATTGAATGTGTTGGATATATTTACGTTTCAACAAATAAGCAATTTTACAAAAGAAGATATTGTTGCTGTTACCGAGGCAATCGAATATTTCCCGGGAAGAATTGAAAGAGATGAATGGATTATTCAGGCCAAAGAACTTGTAAGGATCGCAGGTGATAAGTCAGAACTTCTTAAACGCATCAGGGACAGGCAGGATAGAATTTACTTCGACAGGTTAGGGACAGCTCCTAAATACGAGGCTAACAATTTAACGCTGATTGACGGTCTCGGTCTGTGGGTGGAGGAACGACTGAACCTGCTTGGAATTTATACTTTTGACCAGATAAGCAAGCTAACCCATAAGGACATTGAAACCATTACAGAGGTTCTTGAGATTATTCCTGGTCGTATTGAACGTGATAACTGGGTAAGTCAGGCCCGTGAACTTGCAAAAAAACACGAAGTAACAATTGGTAATTGACTGTAATGGGGTGGTAATAATACCATTGTAAAAAGATGAGTTACGAAAGCAAATTCAAACGAAATTTCAATATGGTCAGCATTGAAGCGGAAGATCAGGAAAATGAAAATGTATTGATTATTCAGGATTATGATCCAACAGCATAAAAAGTATCAGGATAAGGGTT
>CAZHRV010000071.1:0-11395 GCA_964535035.1 uncultured Rikenellaceae bacterium | reverse complement strand
AAATGGTATTTGTCTGTTTACTGAAAGTGTCAGACACTTACCGGGACACAAATATGCTTCTATGATAGGAATATCAGTGAATTCTGAGTCATCTTTCTCAGTGCATGCCTGTACTGTTATTAACAGTATCAGCAATAATATTATCATTCTGAGTTTCATATTATCTTAATTTTAATGAAAGTGTAATGTTGGGTGTTATTCCGAGATAGCTTACATTCGTTTCGATTATTTCACCATCTTCAATTACATATTGTTTATACCATACATTTTTTCGATTATACAGGTTAAAAAGAGAGATACTGACATTGCCTAATTCGCGTCTCTTCTTATCACCTTTCCAACCCATTAGGAGTTTATATGTAGCAGCAATATCGAGACGGTGATAATCGGGCAGCCGTACACTGTTTTTTGATGTTACCGTGAAAAACTCTTTTGCCGTGCCATCAAGTAAAGTAATTGTGTAAGCTCCCGAAGGAGCCGTATACGGCCTTCCTGTTGCATATATCCAGTTTGCCGAGAAGTCCCATCGCCTGTGTTTATAAAGACCAACAATCTTAAACTCATGAGTAACATCCTGATTTGCCGGGAAATAGGCATCAGAATATTCGTTAAAATGATTTTTCGCCTCACCCAGTGTATAGCTTATCCACCCGTTAAGGCTCCCTGTGCTCTTTTGTATAAGGAACTCAAGACCTTTTGCATATCCACATCCGTTAAAGAAATTTTCATTATAGTCGATGCCCATAGGGTTGGCATTTATCCTGAGGGAATACTCTGTCAGATTGTTGATCTTCTTATAGTAACCTTCCACGCTCAGGTTATATCTGTCCATTTCGTATGATACCCCGGCAATATAATGGACCGCTGTACTTATGGGGACAGAGGTCCCATCTGAAAGTACCCAGAACTCCTTACTGCCTGACATAATATCCTCACGCATGACACGATTGGCAAACTGATAAAATTTGCCGGTTGATCCTTTAAGGATTAGCCTGTCGGTCAGGCTAAAGGAAAGTGATGCACGCGGTTCAAAATAGAGTTCGCCTGTTGTCTGAAAATAATCAGTTCTGATACCAGGCAGCAATTGAATTCTGTCTTTAAATAATTTTATCTTATCCTGTATATATAGACCTGTCAGTAATGCCCTGCCATCACGATCAAGTATCGTTACAGTATCGCTTTCGGCATAAGAATACTTAATATCATAAAATGTTCCGAAAAGTCCAAGCTGAATCTGACTAAACTGACTCATATCCCATTGATAATCAGACTTAATACTATAATCCTTAAGATCATTGTTCTCAAATATTCCACTCATGTTGGTCTCAAAATTACTATCCGGTTTTGCAAGTGTTCTTTCTGAGGAACGGTCCCTTTTATTATAGTAATTCGAATAACTGAGAATTGTGTTCCCATATAGTTTTGAATTCCATTTTCTTGACCATTTCAGGCTGCTGCCAATATTACCGTATTTCGTAAGGTCCACAGAATTCATACTGAAGTTTGAACGAGCCTGACCGAAGGATGGTATATCTGATGCAAAGCTGTTATCAAGCTTATCGGTGCCGTTAAAAATGCTTAGTGAGATAATATCTTTTTCTGTTGGTCTGTAAGTAAATTTACCGTTGAGATCATAAAAATAGGAATCCACTTCTGTACTTTGTGAAAATTTTTGCCAGGGTCCGGTTCCTACATCAGGAGCGTCTTCGGTAGAGCTTTTATTGAATTTCTTAAATATCATATCATAAATAGTACCCTGGTATGATTTCCTGAATGCTATAAAAGAGGTGAACTTTTTCCCAACAGGGATTTCAGCAAAAAGGTTCGTGCTGAGCAGACTGACATCAAATCCAAAGTTTATCTGTTTCTGATTACCCTCTTTGCTGGTAATCTCAGTCACTGAAGAAATACGTCCTCCGAATCTTGATTCAAAACCTCCCTTAAAAAGCTGAATGTCTTTAAGAGCGTTTGAGTTAAAGGCGCTGAAAAATCCATAAAGATGATCAACATGATAAACAGTAAAACCGTCATATAGCACCAGATTCTGATCTGGGGTGCCGCCTCGAACATACAGCCCTGACGATGATTCGTTTGAGGCACTTATCCCCGGCATAAGCTGAAATGATCTCATAATATCCCTTTCACCTATACTTGGCAATTGTTCCATCTTCACCGGGGTAAATTTTATAGTCCCGACCTCTGCCTTATTTATAAAAGCCACATCATCTTTATATGCAGTTACTTTTACTTCCTGAAGGGTATGGGATTGCTGCTTTAATTCTATACGAAAATCCCTGTCCGGACTTTGTGGTGTAAGGAATATCAGCCGTTTTTCATAACCCAGGTACTGTGCTGCCAGGGTGCATGTGTCAGCCGGCACTTTAATAAGTGTGAAATATCCGTCAGCATTCGTCGCAGTTCCGATGGTTGTACCTTTTACCTGTACGGTGGCAAAAGGAAGAGCCTCACCGGTGGCATTATCATTAATTACTCCTGTCAGAGTATAATTCGTTTTATCCGGAGGTCCGAAATATGTCTTCTGTGATGTTGCAGAAAGTGGATCATTCTCAGGAATTATATCAAACTCCTCTTCAATATAGTATTTTGCAAGGTCTTCAGCCGGTTTTTTTTCTTCAGTGTACGCTACAGCCGATTCTCTGAAATCCTCCTGTATTGATCCTGTTTCTGCTATGTCGGCAGCTAAGTAATTATTTTCGCATTTTAATCTTATGTTTTTAAAAACAGGCTTTAGCCGATATTCTTCTATATCACTCCACTTTATAGATGTATCGTTTACCTGGAAGAACAGATTGCTCCTTCCAAACTTATAATTAAAAGTAAGAAGACTTACCAGTGCCTCAATGCACTCGAGCCTCTGCAGGGATCCATTTACCTTGCCGGGTAAGTATACAAAATAATAATTGGTGAATGCAGATGAGTATTTTAAGGTATCCTTCTCAAATAAGTCACATGCCTCTTCATTCTCTTCACCAAGAATGAAGATAAAAGGACGTCTTATCATTGTATAATCACTGTCGGCAGTAAAACTCAGATATCTGAAATAACACTTGCTCCCGGGGGCATTAAAATTATATTCTCTTTGCTGTGCAAAAGCCAAAGCAGAATAAAATGTGAAAATTGTTATCAGTATTAAACTGCAACGTACAGAGTAAAAATTCTTCCCCATTCTTAAGGTTTGTTAATTTAAGTATATCAGGAAAACGTTTAAAAGTATATGCATAAGTATATTTGATAAAAGAAAATAGGTAAACAGGCTGAATGTGTAGACGAATTTAGTGGTAAGACAAAAAAGAAGTCTTTTGAGACACTCTTACCCATCTTTGTGTAATTAAGTATTATCTTTTATACTAATGCCGGGCTTCAGTAAGGTTTTGTTTGTAAACATCTTTCCCAGGACTTTAGTCCAATATTTTTTTTGAAAAAGTTTGTATTTAATAAAAATATGTTTTACATTTGACCAAATGGTTAAACTATAAGGTTAAATTTTTGAGTTAAACTATATGGTTAATTGAGATGACAGGAAAGAATAAACTTACCGAAGAAAAGATATTTGAATCGGCAACAGAGGTATTTATTGAAAAAGGGATGGATGGTGCCCGAATGCAGGATATTGCCAATCATGCAGGAATAAATAAGTCATTGCTGCATTATTATTATCGGACCAAAGAACATTTGTTCAACGCCGTCTTTGAAATGATAGCAGGCCAGATGTTTAAAAAATTTGCTCCGGTATTTGATGAAAATGTCTCACTTGAAGATAAGATAAGGTTCTTCTTCAGGGAGCATATTGCTTTCATGCAAAAGAATCCAAGACTTCCTGCATTCATTTTGAACGAATTACACCGGAATCCCGAGAGGATCAAAAGGATCATTCAAGGTATTGATATTATTAAATTATGGACCACGCTGGAAGCTCAGCATAAAGATGAACTCATAAAATACAATATCACCAAAGAGACGATTCCACAGTTAATGACTTCAATAGCTGCGATGAGCGTCTTCCCTTTTATTGCCAAACCAGTTGTCAGCAGTATCATGGAAAAGATGGGATATAATTTTGAGATTTATATTGAGGAGCGGAAAAAATATGCCGCGGATTTTGTAATAAATGCGATAAAAAAGTTAAAAGTTTAAAATACTGAAAATGAAAAAGAGAGTTTTAATTCTATTCATTTTAATAATACCCTGTGTGTCAGGACTTAAAGGACAGAAGATCCTGACGCTGAAAGAGTGCTATGATATGGCAATGTCAGCAACGCCGATTGCCGAAGAGAGAGAGGCTTATTCACAGATTTCAATGGTGAAGGATAAAAACCTGTCGAAAGGCTGGCTTCCCACACTTGATGCCAACGGCAGCTTTATCTACAACTCTTCGGTCGTGGATATGACAGATGTACTTGGCACCATACCCATTCCCGGCATTGCCGATCTGATACAACCGCTGCCTCACGAACAGTATAAAATAACAGTGGATATCAACCAGGTTATTTACGACGGAGGAGCGATAAAAGGTGCAAGGGCTCTTGAAAAGGCCGACCTTAATATCAACGAGAAGCAGACTGAAACCGACCTTTATAAACTTCGCAGCCAGATAAACACCTATTATTTCAACTTGCTTCTTCTGGATAGACAGCAGGCACTGCTGCAAAACTACCTGGAACTGATAAATAAACGAATTGCATCGATGAATTCGGCTCTTGCGAGCGGTGTGATCCTGAAATCAGATATCGATGTAATTGCATCTGAAAAGATAAAGCTTGAACAGCAGCTCAGTGAAAACGGGATAAGGAAAGCATCGCTTCTGAAGATCATGGCAAGCCTCACGGGGAGGGAGATTGATGCTTCAACCGGGTTTGTGCTTCCGGTAATGGAGGGAAATCTTACAGATGAATTAACACGTCCTGAATTAAAGATATTCGATCTGAGAAAAGAGCAACTTGATGCTTCATTGCAGCTACTGCAGAGCAAACGGATGCCAAAGGCTTTCGGATTTGCTACTCTTGGCTACGGCAACCCTCCCGGAAGTAATTTTTTCAAGGATGAATTTGCACCTTACTACATTCTTGGGGCAGGTGTTAAATGGAATATCTTCGACTGGAATAAAGCAAATAATGAAAAACAGGTAATAAATCTTCAACAGAATATAATCGATAACAGGAAAAACGATCTGACTGAAAATCTTAAGAGACTTCTTGAAGCAAAACAGGCTGAAATAACAAGTCTTAAATCGCTCATTGAATCCGATTCAGAACTTATTGCAATAAGAAAAAGGATAACTGCAGCGGCTGAATCACAGTACGAAAACGGAACTATTACTGCCACCGAATATATGAATGAACTGAATTCCGAAAGGCAGGCTCTGATAAATTACGAAATACATAAAATTAATCTTGCCATGGCAAAAGTGGAGTATTTAAATATAAGCGGAAAAGAAATAGAATAATATAAATAATAATCACAACAATATGAAAACCAGATCATTAATAATCATCGGAGCACTGCTGACAACCGGCTGCGGGAACAACGCTGATGAGGCAGATGCCTATGGTAATTTTGAGGCCACAGAGGTGTTTGTCTCAGCTGAAACAAGCGGCAGAATCCTTAAGTTAGATATAACAGAGGGTTCTGAAATTGACAGGGGAACAGAGATTGCTCTTATCGATACGACTCTGTTCCATCTGCAGAAGGAGGAAATCAATGCAGGAATGAGAAGTGTTCGGACGCGCATTAATTCAATAAATGCCCAGAATGACATTCTTGACCAGCAGATCGAAAATCTGAAAATTAACATTGCAAGAATTGAGAATATGCTGAGAGATGATGCGGCAACAAAGAAACAATATGATGATCTGACAGGACAGGTTGCAGTCCTGCAAAAACAGATTGCCGCCAATAGCACTCAGAAGATATCCATAGCAGCTGAGCTTTCGGTCTATGAATCGAAAAAAGCAATCCTTAATGAACAGGTTACTCGTAGCAGTGTTAAAAGCCCTATCAAAGGCACCATTATTGAAAAATATTCTGAAGCAGGAGAATTAACAGCAGCAGGCAAACCACTCGTTAAGGTTGCCGATCTGTCAATGATGAAGCTGAAAGTTTACATCAGCGGAGCTCAGCTTGCGAGTCTGAAAATCGGGAATGAGTGCACTGTAAGGATTGATGAAGGAGAAAAAGGGTACTCTTCATTTCCGGGGACAATCAGCTATATTTCAGGGAAGGCTGAGTTCACTCCAAAGATTATACAGACAAAAGAAGAACGAGTAACACTTGTATACGCAGTAATAATTGATGTTAAGAACGACGGAAACATGAAGTCGGGGATGCCCGGAGAAGCAATATTCTGAAAATAGGACAGGATGCAAAAAATAATTGAGGCATCGGGAATCAGCAAGAAATTCGGGGATACACGGGCTCTGATGGATATCTCCTTTGAGGTGTCTGAGGGTGAGATATTTGGTTTCATTGGTCCCGACGGAGCAGGTAAAACCACACTCTTCAGGATCATCACAACCCTGCTCCTGCCCGATGAAGGAAAAATGAGGATTATGGGACACGATGTCGTAACAGGTTTTATAGAGCTTCGTAAGAATATTGGATATATGCCGGGACGCTTCAGTCTTTATCAGGACCTTTCAGTTGAAGAAAATCTTAATTTCTATGCAACAGTTTTTGGAACAACAGTGAAGGAGAACTATGACCTGATTTCTGATATCTATTCACATATTGAACCATTTAAGAAAAGACTTGCAGGAAGGCTTTCGGGAGGTATGAAGCAGAAGCTGGCTTTGTCGTGTGCACTAATTCACAAACCCGCATTGCTTGTCCTCGATGAACCGACAACAGGTGTTGACGCTGTATCCAGGGCAGAATTCTGGGAGATGCTGAAAAAGCTTAAACAATACAATATAACAATAATAGTATCAACGCCCTATATGGATGAAGCGATGAGATGCGACAAGGTGGCCCTCATCCAGAACGGACAACTACTATCAATTGACCAGCCTCAAAAGTTAAGGCAGGGATTCACCGGGAAGCTGTTCAGTATTAAGGCTTCTGAAAAATACAGACTTATAAACGCTCTGAGAGAATACCCGGAAACAGTTACTGCCTATGCGTTCGGTGACTCTGTCCATGTGACCTTCAAAGAGGATAAGTGTGATAAAACAATATGTGAATACCTTGATAACAAGGGGATTACCAACGTGATGATAAATGAAACCGAAGCAGGCATTGAAGACCGGTTTCTCGAATTAATGAAGAAAGTATAATGTCAGGCATTCCGGTTATAACAGTAAAGGATCTTGTAAAACGGTTCGGGAAATTTGTTGCTAACGATCACCTGAGCTTTGAGGTATATGAAGGAGAGATATTTGGATTCCTTGGAGCCAACGGAGCCGGAAAAACAACTGCCCTCAGGATTCTTTCAGGACTCTCATCTCCTACCTCAGGAGAAGTTATTGTTGCAGGATATAAGGCAAAAAAGGATCCTGAGAAAATAAAAAAGAACATCGGTTACATGTGCCAGAAATTCTCTCTTTACGAAGATCTTTCAACCAGGGAGAATATCATGCTTTTCGGAGGCATTTATGGCATGAGCAAAGACCTTATAAAAAAGAGGACGGAGGATCTTCTGGAAAAACTCAATTTCCTGGAATACAGCGACAGGATGATCTCCGACCTTCCACTCGGGTTGAAACAGAAGCTGGCTTTTTCTGTTGCTATCTTCCATGAACCAAAAATCGTATTCCTCGATGAGCCGACCGGGGGGGTTGATCCAATTACAAGACGACAGTTCTGGGAGATGATATATGAAACAGCTGACAGGGGAATAACTGTTTTTGTAACCACACATTATATGGATGAAGCTGAATACTGTGATCGAATCTCGATAATGAGCGAAGGCAGGATCGTCGCGTTGGATACACCGGAGGAACTTAAAAAGCAGTATGATGCCGGAACAGTTGAAGATGTATTTGTAAAGATAGCGAGACCTCCCAATCCCCCTAAAGGCCTGCCTGCCTGACGGCAGTACAGGCAGGGGGGCTAAAATCCGAACCCGATACAACTGGTAAGATATGAAACGATTTCTTGGATTTATAAAAAAAGAGTTCCTGCACATCTTCAGGGATTTCCGGACACTGATAATCCTGTTCGGTATACCGACTGCGCAGATACTCATTTTCGGCTTCGTGGTCAGCACCGATATCAAGGATGCCAGGGTAACGTTTCTTGACCTTTCAAAAGATGAGGTTACCCGGAAGATATCGGATAAAATATGTTCATCAGGATTTTTCAGAAGAGTAGATGACCTTCAGAATTATAACGAAATCGATATGGCGATGAAAAAAGGGATTGTAAAAGCCGTGATCGTCTTCGGTGATAATTTCGGACACGACCTTATAAACAGGGGGAAGGCTACTATGAGCATAATCGCAGACGGTTCAGAGCCAAATACTGCCACACTGATAACTAATTACATCACAGCTATTGTGACAGATTTCAACAGAGAATTAGCCGGTACATCGGCATCCGGGAATATTCTTGTCCAGCCAGAGGTCAGGATGTTCTACAATCCCGAATTAAAAGGTCATTTTATGTTTGTTCCGGGTGTGATAACCCTGATCCTGATTCTTGTCTGCGCCCTGATGACATCTATTACAATTACCCGTGAAAAAGAATTTGGCACAATGGAAGTGCTGCTGGTTTCCCCTCTTAAACCGATACATATTATTGTGGGTAAAGTTCTTCCCTATTTTATTCTGTCCTTTATCGATGTGATAATGATATTAGTGCTTTCATGGTTTGTATTTGATCTGCCAATCAAAGGAAGCCTGATACTGCTTCTTGCCGAGACAATGCTATATATTCTTATGAGTCTTTCCCTTGGTATTTTGATTTCGACAGTCTCAAAAACCATGCAGCAGGCAATATTCATTTCATTATTGGGACTAATGCTTCCAACAATTCTTCTGTCAGGATTTATTTTCCCGATTGAAAATATGCCAAAAGGTTACGATTGGTTCAGTGCGATATTGCCTCCAAGGTATTTCATTGTAATAATAAAAAACATCATGATCAAGGGGACAGGATTTATATATGTATGGAAGGAGACTCTCATACTTACAATTATGACAACGTTATTTATTGGATTGAGTGTAAGGAATTTTAAGGTAAGGCTTCAATGAAAAAGACAAAAGACAAAAGTTGAAGTGAAACAAAGACCCGGAGCGAAGCGAAGGGTAAAAAGATAAAAGTATAAATTGAGGACAATATTATATCTTATAAGAAAAGAGTTCCTGCAGATCTTCCGGAACAAGTTCATCAGCAGGGCCATTTTTGGAGTTCCGATAGCTCAGATGCTGCTTCTTGTGCCGGCAGTTACCTTCGAGATCAAGAATGTAAGTATGTGTGTGATTGACAGGGATATGTCGACTGATTCAAGAACGTTGGTAAGCCAGCTCGAAGGATCGACATTCTTTGAAATAAAGTATTCAACATTTTCGGAAGAGGAGGCAAATAATCTCATGCACAGGAATAAATGTGATCTCATCCTTCAGATCCCTTCAGGATTCGGTAAGAATATTGGTATGGGAAATCCTGGCAAGGTTCTGGCAACAGTCAATGCCATCAACGCTACAACTGCCCAGCTTTCCTGGGCATACCTGAATGGTATTCTGAGAGATTACAACATGAACATCCTGATTGAAAATGCCGGTGATCTTGCTGTGGCATCAATACCGCAGATCCAGATAACCAACAGTTACTGGTATAACGAAATGTTAAATTACAAATATTATATGCTGCCCGGAATACTTGCCATCCTGGTCACTGCCATAGGCTTCCTGTTGGCCGGGCTTAACCTTGTGAGGGAAAAAGAGATAGGAACTATCGAACAGATAAATGTAACCCCGGTCAGGAAATATCATTTCATAATATCAAAAATGGTCCCTTTCCTGATCATCGGGCTGGTAGATCTGGCGCTGGGTTTACTGATAGGAAAGCTTACATTTAACATTCCGTTTGAAGGAAGCATCTGTCTGCTTTTTCTTGGTTCTGCAATATTCCTGATTGCTGTCCTGGGGCTTGCAATTTTCCTCTCAACTTTTTCATCAACACAACAGCAATACATGTTTGTGGCATTTTTCTTCCTGATAATATTCATACTTATGGGCGGGATTTTTACACCGACCGACAGCATGCCACAGTGGGCGCAGAGATTTAATTTAATAAATCCTATGGCTTATCTGATGCGCATCAACAGGATGGTGATGCTCAAAGGATCAACATTCAGCGATATAAGCCGGGAGATCTATGCCCTCATAATAATTGCGATTGCATTTACTGCACTCGCAGTCAATCGCTATAGGAAGACGGCATGAAAGTTTATAAAGTTTGTAAAATATTATAACTTACCGGACGTGCAAGACTTCATATTCTTATCCCGAGGAGGATTATATCATCAATCTGTCCTATTGATTCACCCTGGTCCGGATGGTTGATCCACTCATCAAGTGTTTTTTCATAAACCTCCTTCTGCGAGTTCATTGCTAACTTCTGGTTGTCGAGCAGCATCTGGATGAACCTGGGTTTCATAAATTTCCTTCCTTTGGGGCCTCCAAACTGATCACAGAAACCATCAGAAAAAAGATAAATGGTATCATCTTTCTTTATATCAATTTCATGACAGGAAAAATCATTCATTCTTGAATATACCCCTACAGGCATCCCGTCAGCTTTTTTTTCAATAATGGAGTACTCCCCCTTTTCTTTCCTTATCATGATCATCGGATTATTTGCCCCTGCATAGAGCAACCGATTGTTTCTCAGATCGATAGTACAGAGAGCCATATCCATACCGTCTTTACTTGACTCATCCAGTCCTTTTTGTTTGAGAGACAGAACAATATTTTCACGAAGTTTGTTAAGTATCTTTGCAGGTTGTACAACTCCTGATTCATTTACAATTTTATTCAGGAAGCTTACTCCCAGCATACTCATGAATGCTCCGGGGACACCATGGCCGGTACAGTCGGCGGCTGTAAATATTATATGATCACCTTTTTTTGACATCCAGTAGAAATCTCCGCTTACAATATCTTTCGGGCGAAAAAGTATAAAACAATCAGAAAAGTTACTCTCGAGTATGTTCTCTTCGGGCAGTACAGCCTTTTGTATTCTCTCTGCATACTGGATGCTGTCGGTTATTTCCTTTTTCTGGTAGGTGACGATATCCCTCTGTTTTGCTATCTCATCTTTCTGTTCCACAACCTCTCTTGTCCGCTCTTCAACAATCTTCTCAAGCTTGATTTTTTCCTCGATCAGCTTTTTCTCCCTGTACCTGAAAAATGCAATTATAATCAGGGCAATAATTAAT
>CAZHRV010000070.1:0-9317 GCA_964535035.1 uncultured Rikenellaceae bacterium | reverse complement strand
ACCCAGCTTGTTATAGATATTTGTGGTCACATAATCATACCATTTTTCACCGGTAAGCTTTTCAATTATCTCCGGAGAAATTATAAAGGCAAGATCGGAATAGAGATATTTTTTTTCGCCGAGCGGCGATTTTTTAATTTCTTTAAAGATCTTCTTACTGTAATTATTGTTTATAAAGAGCCACCGGGCAACCTCCAGCGGATATTTATCAGACGACCTGTAATCAAAGATATTCCTTTTAAACTCCCCGTTTTTTTTTACCGTCTCTTTCCAGAAGGGGATCCAGGAGGTCAGCCCTGCCTGGTGAGACAATATATCCGACATAAGAAGCTCGTTCTTGTTTGAATGTTTGTAATAGGGCAGATAGCTTCCAAGGGTTTCATCAGGAGAAAATTTATCTTCACTGTCCAGAAGCATTAATCCCGCAAGGGTGGCAGAGACCTTTGTTACTGAAGCCAGGTCATATAGATCATCCTCCTGTACACTTATCCTGTTGTCATAGCTATGATATCCGTATGTCTTATGAAATACTACTGTCCCTTTCCTTGCGACCATTACTTCACAACCGGGATATGCTTTTGCATTCAATCCTATATTTACTATTGAATCAATCTTTCTTTCAAGAAGCGCTGATGAAATTCCTGCATTTTCAGGAAGCCCATACTGTATTCTGATATTACCCGGTGTTAATATTCCGAAATCATATGGCCACAAATCGTTAATTGTTACCGGTAATGCACCCCGGGCCCCAATACCTCCGAAGATCAACTGTGCCGACAGGTCCTCTGTGAACTGATTTTCCTGGTATGCCAGCAGAAGACCAGCAGCATCTTTCAGAGCACCTATCCTGTCGATGGCATACGGATTTCCAAACCACGTAATTATAGTTCTTTGATTGTCAACAAGTTTTCTGAAAAATCCAGACATTTCAGGTTTTACGCCAAATTCCCTTTGGGCACTATAATTTGTTCCGTATATACCTGCTATTACTATATCATAGGAGGAGAGTCTGTTGAGCAGGTCGTTCGCAGCTTTGTTATCTGCAGGATCAATGAAGTAATTATCCGCCTGCAGATATTGTGAAATTCTATGCTGAAAAAATGTTGTCGTGGTTTTATTTACAGCAACTGTGGCAATTTTGATCTTATCCAGATTTTTTACCGGAACAATATTATTCTCATTTCTCAACAGTGTCAGGGCATTTGCATATAATTCTCTGATCAGTGCGACTGACGTGGCAGGTGATAATTCAACCTCAATGTTCTCTTTATTAATGAAATTGCTTTGGCTCAATCCTGCCCGGTATTTTGCAGCAAGTACCCTGCGGCATTTTTCATCTATTGCCTCCTGTGAAATAAATCCTTTCCTGATACCTTCGGCAATCTCATCAATTGTTTTTGCAGGATCCTCCAGACATTCAAGAACATCCATACCTGCTTTCAACGACATTAAACCTGCACCTGCCGGAGCCGGATAATTAGCTACACCTCCCATATTCATGGCATCCGATATGATCAGTCCTTTGAAGGATAGTTCGTTCCTTAGCAGCCCGGTAAGTATTTCAGGTGAAAAAGTGGCAGGAATCCCGGGGTCAGAGTCTAATGCGGGTATGTTTAAATGTCCCGGCATGATACATGCCACTCCTGCATCAATAAGAGCTCTGAAGGGAGCCAGTTCAATTGAATCAATTCTTGCTCTTGTCAGTTTTAAAACTGGCAGACCTATATGTGAGTCTGTTTCAGTATCACCATGGCCCGGAAAATGTTTTGCTGTTGAGATAATGCCATAATCCTGCAAGCCATTCATATACATCAGGGTCTTCCTGCTGACATTATCAGGGTCCTCGCCAAAAGACCTGTAGTTGATGACGGGATTTCCAAGATTATTATTTACATCGGCCACAGGGGCAAGGTTAATATGTACACCGGCTCTTTTAAACTGTCTGGCCACTGCTTTCCCCATTTGATATATCAGCGAGTCATTTCTTATGGCGCCAAGGGTCATCTGCCAAGGGAAGTCTATTACCCCCTCCAGCCTCATTCCAAGGCCCCATTCACCATCTTCAGCAATTATCAGCGGTACGTTTGAGTTCCTCTGAAAGTAATTAAGCATTTCAGTCTGTTTCACGGGATTACCCTTGAAGAAAATAATTCCTCCGGCGTTGGTCTTTTTAATAAGGTTACTCAATTTTACATCCTG
The DNA here is from genome assembly GCA_964535035.1 of uncultured Rikenellaceae bacterium. Lineage (GTDB taxonomy): Bacteria > Bacteroidota > Bacteroidia > Bacteroidales > VadinHA17 > LD21. The sequence continues at coordinate 7,118 of CAZHRV010000070.1, read as the reverse complement.
ACCAAGATCACGGTTTGAATAAGCATCAATCCAGATAAGCTGGCCGATCCGCTCTTCGGGTGACAGTGAGTTAAAAACTGAATCTACCCAGGGATGGTTCATGTATTGAAGAAACGGAGGGTCAGTCTGCTGTGAATTGACCTGCAAAACCAACAGGGATAAAATGAGAGCAATTATGTATATCCTTGATTTAAATTGCATTGCTTGATATTTTTCTTACTATCCAGAATAAAAATTATTGAGATTCCCCGCTAATGCCCTGAATGACAGGGTTTTGCGAGTGGACAAGTAGAATTAGTTTATATCAAAGAATCAGGATACAAAAATAAATGAAAATTTGTAAGATGTAAGGTAAATTCACAACTTTATAAATTTGATTAATAATGCTTATATTTCAATCCTTGCAAACCCTCCGTATGAAGAATAATCAATTATACCGTAAAAAATAAATCATGGACAGGAAAATAACTTGTTTTATACTATTATCCGACAATAAGTCGCTGGAATCAACAGTCTCATCATTGAAAAGCTCAGGCATAGTTTCCAGGATAATAATTGTAGCGGGAAAAGATACAAAGGTTAGTTTTAATGATCCTGAAGTTGATTATTTGTATTGTGAGGGATTCTCATCGACTTCTGCCGTGAAGAAGATGGCAGTGATGTCTGACACGGAGTACATCCTTATATACAGTAAGCCTCATCCGCTCGACCTGGGAAAACATGCACTTATGAGGATGGTTAGTGTTAGTGAAAATTCCGGTGCCGGAATGGTTTATTCCGACTACCTTGAAAATAAGAACAACCAGCTTTCTTCTCATCCTGTTATCGACTACCAGGAAGGGAGCCTGCGTGATGATTTTAATTTCGGATCCGTGGTACTATATAAAGATTCAGCATTCCAGTATGCCATCAAGAAGATGGAGAGGGAGTACAGGTATGCAGGATTTTATGATCTCAGGCTGAAGATATCTCAGCACCACTCCATACTGCATCTGCCTGAGATGCTGTATATTGAAACAGAAAGCGATATCCGGAAATCGGGAGAAAAACAATTCGATTATATTGATCCGGGAAACAGGGAGGTTCAGATTGAAATGGAAGAAGCCTGTACCGATCACCTTAAGAGAATTAACGGCTGGCTGAAACCGGAATTCAGGTCTATAAGCTTTGATGCAGATAATTTTGAGTATGAAGCCTCAGTCATCATCCCGGTAAAAAACAGGGTTAAGACAATCAGCGATGCAATAAAATCGGTTCTGAACCAGAGAGCAAAATTCAAATTTAACCTGATAGTGATAGATAACCATTCCACAGATGGGACTACGGATCTGGTAAGCGCTTTTACAAAAAAGGATGACAGGCTTGTTCACATTATTCCCGAACGACAAGATCTCGGTATCGGAGGCTGCTGGAATGAGGGCATTTTTCACGAAAAATGCGGGAAATTCGCCATTCAGCTCGACAGTGATGACCTCTATATCGACAATAATGTAATAAACAGAATTGTTAAAGCCTTTTATGAGCAGGAATGTGCTATGATTGCAGGGTCGTATAAAATGGTAAACTTTGATCTTGATGATCTGCCTCCCGGACTGATCGATCACAGGGAATGGACACCTGAAAATGGTAGGAATAATGCGCTGAGAGTCAATAGCATAGGAGCCCCGAGAGCCTTTTATACTCCGGTTATCAGGCATATAGGTGTGCCTAATGTCAACTATGGTGAGGATTATGCTGTGGGCCTTGCCATAAGCCGCTATTACCAGATAGGCAGGATCTACGATCCTCTCTATCTGTGCCGCAGGCGGGAGGGTAATATCGATGCTGCTCCCGATGTGAATAAAATAAATGCTCATAACCTGTATAAGGACAGGTTAAGAACGATTGAGCTTCTGGCAAGGATACAACTGAATAAAAAGGGATAATAACTTAAAGAATTTTATTACCCCAAACCACACTTAAAATGGAAGAAAAAGCAAATCCTCATGAAGCTGAGTTTTATACCGTACAAGCTCAAACTTAAGCATACCTTTACTCTGTCTGTAAGCTCAAGGACCACAACACCGGTGGTGCTTACACAAATTGAATATGACGGGGGGAAAGGCTTCGGTGAGGCCTCTATGCCGCCTTACCTGGGAGAGAGTCATGAATCGGTAATGAAATTCCTTTCACAGGTAAACCTCTCACAGTTTACAGACCCATTCCTCATTGAGGATATTGTGGCATATCTTGACGGTGTTTCACCCGGCAATTATGCTGCAAAAGCATCGGTCGATATAGCCCTCCACGACCTTGTCGGGAAGCTGTTGGAAAAACCGTGGTTCAGGCTCTGGGATCTTGATCCGGCGAAGACTCCCTTTTCCAGCTTCACCATCGGAATTGATGCTCCGGAGGTTGTGAGGCAGAAGGTTGCTGAAGCAGAACCATATAAGATACTGAAAGTCAAGCTGGGAATTGGAAACGATAAAGAGATGATTGAGACAATAAGGAGTGTTTGCACGAAACCTCTATGTGTAGATGTAAACCAGGGATGGAAAGACAGGAATTATGCTCTTGAAATGGCACACTGGCTTAAAGAGAACAATGTTATATTTCTTGAACAGCCTATGCCGAAGGAAATGATAGATGATATTGCCTGGCTCACTCAGAATTCACCCCTTCCGGTAATTGCCGACGAAGCACTACAAACATTAGATGATCTTTTCAGTTTGAAGGGTGTCTATTCCGCCATAAACATTAAGCTTATGAAATGCGGAGGGATGAATGCAGCTTACAAAATGGCACTGATGGCGAGGGAGATGGATATGAAAGTGATGATAGGCTGTATGACAGAAACATCATGTGCAATATCGGCAGCGGCGCAGCTTTCACCGCTGGCTCACTGGGCCGATCTGGATGGCAACCTGCTGATAAGCAATGATTGCTATGATGGCATTACGATCAACGATGGAAAGGTTACCCTGAATGAGAGACCCGGGATCGGAGTCATCGCAAAAAATAAAATGTTCCGGAGTTGACCTTAAATCCTATATTGTTATTTTTATACCTTTTTATCGGGTTTAATATGACAAAAAGCAGCAGCAGGCTGGCTTCGCTTGAGACTGGTTGTGTAGTCCCGCGGATAAAAACAATTAAATGTGAACGAAATAGAATTAATATCAGAAGGTTACAAAGAGTTGTTCGGAGGTTCTGATTTGCAGATAACAGATCTCCCCAGGTCGGGTTCCGACAGGAGATACTTCAGGATCATTGATGGAGCGAAAAGTATCATTGGTGCATATAATCCCAACCTTGAGGAGAATGAAGCTTTTGTGGGATTCACCAATCACTTTTTAAGCAAAGGCCTTCCGGTACCGGAAATATTCGGTTACATTCCCGATAAATTTATTTATTACCTGAAAGATCTGGGTGATGTAAATCTTTACACCTGGCTTCATGGAAGAAAGGATACCTCTGATTTCAATGAAGAAACAAAAGATATGTATCGTAAAATACTTGATAAGCTTATACTTTTTCAGACCAATGGAATAAAAGGACTGAATCTTGATCTTTGCTATCCTCACAGAAGCTTTGACCGTCAGTCGATGATATGGGATCTCAATTATTTCAAGTACATGCTGCTGAAGCTTCTGGGTGTGCCATTCAATGAACGCAACCTTGAACATGATTTTGTATCGCTTGCCGATTACCTGGTCGAAACAGGTCAGGATTATTTTCTATACAGGGATTTCCAGACGGCAAATGTAATGGTAGTTGGAAGTGAACCCTGGTTCATCGATTACCAGGGAGGCAGAAAAGGAGCACCCCATTATGATGTTGCCTCGCTGTTGTATGATGCAAAGATCCCCATGCTGCAGGCAAACAGGGATGAGCTTCTCGATTATTATATTGATAAATTCTGTTCACTATCTAATGAGGATAAGGGAAAGTTCCGCGGTTATTATTCAGGATTCAGCATGATTCGTGTCATGCAGGCTCTGGGGGCTTTCGGTTTCAGGGGTCTTTATGAGCAGAAGCCCACATTTGCGGAAAGTATAGTACCGGGAGTTCATTTACTGACGCAGATAGCAGGAAAGGCTGAGAACCACATTACTCTGACTGAATTGTATAAAATCATAAGATCTATCCCTGATTCAGCAGTATTCAGGCGGCTCTCATCCGAAAATCAGTAATAAATTACTATGAAAGCAATGATCATGGCAGCCGGAAAGGGAATACGGCTTGGTAAAATAACCGAGACCATTCCCAAGGCTCTTCTCGATATAAACGGGAAAAGCCTCCTTCGACTTGCCGTAGAAAATTGCTCCGCTTCCGGATTTGACGATATCATTATTAACATTCATCATCTGGCAGATCTGGTCGAGCAGGAAATAGTGAGACTTAAAAAGGATGGATATAAAATCGCTGTCTCAGACGAACGGGATATGCTGCTTGAAACGGGCGGAGGATTGTATAAGGCAAGAGATTTCTTTGACAACAACCCTTTCCTGTTATATAATGCAGACACTCTGACTGATCTGGATCTCTCTGTATTATACCGGTATCATCTTGATATAAAGGGACTTGCAACCCTGGCAGTCAGGAACCGCCCTGGGGAAAGGCTGTTTCTTATTGACCGGGAAGGTTTACTGAAAGGATGGTGCAATAAAGCTACAGGTGAACAGATAACTGCCTGCGAAGAAACAGAAATACTGACGGAAATAGCCTTCTCGGGAAGACATATAATAAATCCTGAGATATTTAATTACATGAGTGACGGTGTTTATACCATGACAGCCCTGTACCTTCACCTGGCAGACTCTCATAAGATTGTTACTTACCTGGAAGACGGAGGATACTGGTTAACTGTGGGAACTCCGGAAGATCTTGAGAATGTACGGAAATTCTTCAGCAGTAAATAGAAATATGATAAACCCTGTCTGCATGCCGCATTTTCTCCCTCCGCTACAGCTTCCAGAACGACCTGGTAAACAATGTGAATACAGTTATTATCTCCAGTCTTCCTGTAATCATAAGAATACTTAATACAACTTTACTTATCTGCGGTAAGCTGGCATAATTACTCATTGGGCCAACAGCACCTAATCCCGGACCAATACCTGCCATGCAAACTGCCACAGAACCTGCTGATGTAATAATATCAACACCGGTAATTACAATTATGAGAGTCCCGAGGACAAAAAGAAACAAGTAAAGAATAACGAATGATATGATTGTAATATTGGTGCTTGCATTGACAGCTTTACCATTAAGCATTATTGGAGCCAGTGCTTTCGGATGATTCAGTTTCAGGAAGACACTTTTTATGTTCTTAAGCACTATCAGATGTCTGGCCATTTTAATACCACCGCTGGTTGATCCTGAACTACCTCCGGCAAACATCAGGATAAAAATCAGGACAATCCCGGCTATAGGCCAGAGAAGATAATCAGCCGATGCAAATCCGGTGCAGGTTATTATTGAAATGACCTGGAAATAACCTTCCCTGAAAGCCTCTTCAAAAGTCCTTGTTGAGTTATTATAGAGAATAGCTGTTGCTAACACCCCCGAAATAATAACCACAGTAATATAAAACCATAATTCTTCATTATGTTTTACCTTCCTGAAGTTAAATTTAAGCAGGTAGTAATAAATAACCTGGCTCGTTCCGGCCAGCACCATAAATATCATAACAATATACTGACTGTAAGATGAATAAAATTGAAGGCTATTGTTTTTTGTCGAGAAACCACCGGTAGCGATTGTCCCGAATGAATGACAGATACTGTCGATGAGGTTCATATCGCCCAGCCATAATAAAACAACCTGGACAACGGTAAGTCCTATATAAATAATCATAACCCTGAATCCTATAGCTTTGGTTTTTGGGAGTATCTTCTCTCTCAGCGATGATTCCAGGCTGAATAACTGGTATCCCGAGACTTTAAGTGAGGGCAGTATGATGATCACAAGAACAATTATACCTATCCCGCCGATCCAGTGTGTCAGACTGCGATAGAAAAGCACTGAATATGGCAGGGATTCAACATCAGTAATTATCGATGCTCCTGTTGTAGTAAATCCCGAGACAGACTCAAAAAATGCATCTATGAATACAGGGACAGACTTGCTGATCAGGTAAGGCAGTGATCCTAAAATGGTGAATATCAACCAGGACAATGTAACCACAAGATACCCATCTCTGTTGGAAAACTGATCAGTATCTGCATCCCTGCTTATAATTCGAAATGCAGCGTAAAGGAATCCGGTTAATAAAGATGATAACAGAAATGGATATGATTCTTCATTATAAATCAGGGCGACTGGTATGCATAAGAGAAATGAGATACTTTCAATCAGAATAATTGTACTCAGTATCCGGATAATAATCAAGGGATTGATAAGTTTCATACCCCATTACAAGGAAAACGGGTACAAATATATGCATAATAAGAATAAGAATATTTCTGTTCAATTATTTCCATTCAGACAAACATATCATCTTTACATTAAACTCCATGCCCCAAACCTTATGTTCTTACAATTTCCAGAATGATTTGGTGAAAAGTGCAAAAACTGCAATTATCTCAAGTCTTCCCACAATCATTAAAAGAATGAATATGGACTTAGTGAAATGAGGAAGATGTGCATAGTTACATACCGGACCTAACGATCCAAGGGCGGGACCAACATTACCCAGTGTCGCTGCAACACCGCTCGCTGAAGTAATGGGATCGAGACCTGTCAATGTTATCACAAATGTACCTGCCAGGAAAATGAACAGGTAGAGAATTACAAAGGAGATTACTGAATCATTTACTTTTTCTGAGACAGGTTTGCCATTTAGTTTAATCTGGGTAATGACATTCGAATGGAAAAGCCTTGTGAAAATATTCCTGATATTTTTTATGACAATCAGATGTCTTGCCATTTTAATGCTGCTGGTTGATGAACCTGTATTTGCCCCGGCAAATAACAGAATAAATATCAGGGCAATGGCAGCAGGGGGCCATAATAAGTAATCAGCAGTAACATAACCGGTTGTAGTAATTATTGATATTGTCTGGAAGATTCCCTCTCTCAGAACTACTTCAAAAGAGTTTGTTGATTTTACAGACAGTATTCCAATAATAATGATA
>CAZHRV010000069.1:0-3914 GCA_964535035.1 uncultured Rikenellaceae bacterium | reverse complement strand
CTGCTTGTCATGTTTTTCGAGGATCCTCGAAAATCAATCAAAATTTCTCTGAAATTTTGTGATTTTCGGGATTAGAGCACCTGAAAAAACATCAGGATGGGCTTGGAAATAGAAAATGTTGGGGCCCATAGCTCAGATGGTTAGAGCACCTGACTCATAATCAGGGGGTCGCTGGTTCGATCCCAGCTGGGCCCACCTCCGCCCTCCGAAGCTTTAGTGCAGGAGGGCTTTTTCAGATAAGTATAAAGCTATTGCTTTTGAAAAATATCTTAAATCCGGATCAGGAAAAGCATTTGCTCAGAAACGATTAATATAGTTGCTGGGATCGAGCCACCGTGGCATTCTGGCTCCTTTGCTAAATCCCGCCACTACTCTGCTTTTATGATCTTTTTGCATGACAAGGGTTTCCCCTCTGGTGTAATACTCTGAATATCTATCAGATAATCAGTACTGTAATCAGGTGTCCAGAACTCAATTCTGATCTTATCGTCATCACCGGGAACTACAGAAGGATTCCAGTAAAGAGTATTCCTGAGATCAGGTATCCTGCTTCGTTTCTTACCCTCCGTTGAGTAATCGGGTGATACAAACGAATAAGCCGGGTCTGTTAGTCTGTAATTCAGCCTGACAGCACCTTCCGGCAGATCGACATTACTGAAATTTCCAGCTTTGGTTATAACGTTCACTATACCATGAAACAAATATTCCCCGACAATATATTTATCTAATACAACATCAATCTGTTCCGCGAGTTCAGGATCGAGATCGGCTAATACTGTGGCATCATTTACTTTTATGCCGTCGATGAAGAGTCCGGGAGGCATATTGTATTTCCTCTTATCCACCGGATCAAGGATTGACACTTCATAGCCCGATTTGTCTCTTCTCATATTAACACCCGGCACGAGCTCAAAAAATACCTCCTCCATCACCGGCAACTTTATATAGTCATCCAAAATCAACCGGAGATCAGTTTTCCCGTAGAAATTCTTTTGCACGGTTAATAATTCGGCTGTATCAGGTATTTCAACAGCTGATGATGATCCGTATATCTTGTTCAGCTGATAATTGACGCTCATTTTTGACAGATAGCCGGGGATTTCAAAGCTTTTAATCAAGGAATCTGGTCCGACCGAAAAATAGAGTTCTGAAAATGATGTCGCAATATTAACCGCAATTCCGGAGTCAGCGCGTTCAGGTTGAATTATTATATCATTGATCTTGTTACGACTCAGGGGAACCGGGAAACTGAAATCGCCGTTATCGTCTGTCCGGTCATACATGAATTGCGCATTTTTCCCGGGTGAAGAAATGAAAAGATATTCATTACGAGCAGGAGCAAGTGATTCCCTGTTAATCAACCTGCCGGTGATATAATGATTTTCATTTTCCGGTAAGTATTTGATCTTAGGTAAATTACCAGATAATATGACTTCCCAGTCAATCCACTTGCTTTTGATATTGCCGAGGAATTCTTCAAGAGAGTCAGTATCAATCTCACTGATTTTCCTGCCATAAAACTGTTCCGGTATTATTCCGAACTCACTTCCAAAGATGAGATAATCTGCCAGATTGATTGACTTACCCGGAAAAGATACCGGTGTAATCGCAATACTAAGGTTAGTGCCGGAAAAGGAAGGTAAGTACATTTCCTCCGGTACTATCTCCACAGCAGCTTTACTCCTGGGCTTAGAGCTGATATAAGATTCTACAGACAGTTGTTGCTTATTTTCCGGGGGGGTGAGGACATATCTTTCTAAAAATGGTCTGCCAATGTCATTAAACAGAGTAATATGATTGATCCCGGGCGTCAGAGTTTTTTTAGGAACCGCGACTTTCGTATTTCCGGGTAAGAGATCTATTCTCTCATTGATATTAATGATCCCATGTGTCTGGATAAAAAGGTAACAATGACCTGTATTTTCCTTGTATCCTGCATTGTCAGATCTGATCTGTATATAAAACGTATCAGGGCTACTTACCACATCTGCTTTTATACTTTTTTGGATTTCAATATCGGTATGTTTAATGTCTTTATCACGGATCAGATATGTCCTATCCGGAATATGATGCACGGGTGTAATGTTTATTGCATTGAAAATCTTTATCTTTTTCGAGTAACAATTTGATGGAAGGAAATTCTTCATCCAGTTAGTATAAGCTCTTATTATATAGTCACCGCTACTCAGTGTATCAGGCAGGAGTGCCATTCCCGGACCTGATCCGCGATTAATTTTTACACGTTTCCGGACCACAGGCCGGTTCACCCGGTTAAGCACTTCAAAATATACCAGTTTGCTTCTGTCCGAAAGTTTAGTGTTTGGCCTTTCAACCACCCGGGTATTGAACCACATCGTCTCACCTGCAATATATTCATCCCTGTCAGTATGAACATATACTTCCTCCCATGGTATGCGTAGGCAATATTCTGTAAATTTCCTGGTAATATCTTCCTGTATCCCGTCTGCACCCTGTCCGTTGGCTATCTGCAGGAAAACCGGAAGTGTTAGTAATAAGAATATTATGCCAGTAACTTTTTTCACTTACTTTATATTATTCATCATCATGCCAGAAGGGAGGTTCAATATCTGTTCCCCTTACCCTGCAGTCAGCACAGTCGTGAAACCTGGTCAGTGTATAGATTGGAACAAACATAGCAGGCTCTTCTATAATGACCCACCACCTGCTGCCAAGTCCGCTCACTCCCTCAAAAGAACCAGCAACTCTTTTAGCTCCTTCAGTACAATATAAATATCTGTCGGTCAGCCCCTGAAAAGTATCTTTAATAAACAGCCTTTTCGAACATACTGAAGAGACACTGAAATATCCGAGAACAATTTCGGTCGGATCATCAGTACAATATATATTGCCGGCTATCGATGCCGGCGTTACATCATACAAAGTACCAACTTCCTCTGCAATATTCTTTACCTTTGACCAGTAATCATACTCCTGTTCATCTATTGAATACTGGGTTACCAGGATGCTGTATTTTACCTGGAACCGGTCGGATTTCGGAGGAATATAATAGAGCGGATACCTGGTTATCCTGTTTTCCTCCAGAAGTGAAGTACTTTTTACATTTATGATCTCCGAATTCTCTGTTAACCAGCAAATACGGTGTTCAACCATATTATACTCTTCAGGAAGGTGAAATTCCCATGTTTCAGAAAATTCCCATCTGTAATTCTTACACTTATTCAAAGGATCGTAGGTATCAACATATATCTGGCACCCGTTGATGATTCCAAAATGAGAATCTATATCTACCTTTTTGTAATAGATAGAGTCGATTTGCGGTACCTGCACCATTTCAATAAATGATGACTCATAGACATGATTCTGATCTCCCGTTCTGTTATTCTGTATCGTTATCTTATACCCACGTCCGGTAATACCCTGAAACTGTTCAGGATCTGTAAAATATTCACCCGGTTTACTTTCGGCTAACAAGTAGGTGTTTCCAAGATCATCAATGATGGTTACAGTGCATCCCCTGTATGGTTTTTCGATGTTTTTCTTTTCGAGAGGGACAGATGTGGTCAGCTTAATAGTGTTGATGCCATACTGGTCGGTTATCATTCCTTTGACTACAAGCATTACTTTTTCTTCTTCAGTTTCAGGAATAAACGGAGTAATACAATCCCCGGCAAGTATGATCAGAATTAATATAAACAATAGTCTTATAGCTTTCATCGGTCAAAAAAGTCAAAACTGAGTGTAAGCGATGGTATTGCTCTTCCGAAAATTGATAATTTATATCCTCTTACCATGTTCTTATTGTTAGTAAAATATATATTATAGACATTCTGTCGCGAAAGAACATTATAAACCGAAAATATCCAATGGGGATTGGCAAGTTTGTGGGCTTTCAGGTTCCCTCTTATTATTAAGGACAGGTCAAGTCTCGAGTA
>CAZHRV010000068.1:0-12147 GCA_964535035.1 uncultured Rikenellaceae bacterium | reverse complement strand
AATACTCGGACAGATGCAGTCAACTTCCGTATGCCCTTCATGCGGCGGCGAGGGTAAAACCATAACAAAAAAATGTCCTGTCTGCTACGGAGAGGGAATAGTACAAAAGCAAGATGTAATAAAGATAAATATACCTGCCGGAGTGGGCAAAGGGATGCAGATGACTGTCACCGGCAAGGGAAATGCACCCAGGAGAGGCGGTGTTCACGGAGACTTGCTCGTAGTAATTGACGAGGAGGATCATCCAGAACTAATCAGGGAAGGTAACGATTTGATATACAACCTTTTCATAAGTGTTCCGGATGCTGTCCTGGGAGCACATGTTGAAGTACCTACTATTGATAATAATGTCAAAATAAAAATTGAACCGGGGACCCAGCCAGGCAAGATATTGCGCCTGAGAGGGAAAGGGCTTCCGGAAGTCAACGGCTACGGAAGAGGAGACCTGCTGGTAAATGTCAACGTGTGGATACCAAAGAACCTGAGCCGCGAAGAAGCAAAGATTATAGAGAAATTCAAAGAGTCAGGTGCTTTCACTCCACAACCTGATAAGAACGATAAGGGATTCTTTGAAAGAATGAGAGGATATTTTGAATAGGAGTTTTTATATATTTACCACTTATTTTTTAAACCCTAACTGATTTTTTATGCCATTATTTGAAGCAAAGAACATTACCAAGACGTTCGGTAACTTCACAGCCCTCGATAACGTAAGTATATCAGTACCTGAGCAGTCAATTTACGGACTTCTTGGTCCCAACGGGGCCGGTAAGACAACGTTGATAAGGATAATCAACCAGATAACCGGTCCGGATGCCGGTGAACTATTCATGAATGACCGCAAACTGGTTCCCGGGGATGTACAGATTATAGGTTACCTGCCTGAAGAACGCGGTCTTTATAAAAAAATGAAAGTTGGCGAACAGGCTGTCTATTTTGCCCAGCTTAAAGGACTTACAAAGGCTGAAGCCGTAAAGAGACTGAAGTACTGGTTTAAAAAACTTGATATTGTCGACTGGTGGGGCAAAAAAGTTGAAGAACTCTCAAAAGGGATGCAGCAAAAGGTACAGTTTATAACCACTGTGCTTCATGAACCGAAGCTGATAATCTTCGATGAACCCTTCACGGGATTTGACCCGGTAAATGCCAATATTATCAAGAATGAGATCCTGTTTCTCAGGGAAAGAGGAGCAACCATAATATTCTCAACACACAATATGGGATCGGTGGAAGAACTGTGTGACAATATTACACTGATAAACAAAGCAAAAACAATTCTTGAAGGCAGCGTGGATGATATCCGAAGAAAATGGGCTGCCAATGAATATGAACTTGTCTTTGAAGGCGAAATCAACCTGAAGGAAAATGGCCTGTTCACTATCATTGATTCCCGGTTTGAAGACGAAAGGAGTACAATAAGACTTAAAACTGAAAGAGATATGCCGGCAAATGAGATTCTGAGTACAGTATTGAAGTCAGGAAAAATAATCTCATTCAATCCTGTCCTCCCCTCAATGAATGAAATTTTTATAAGGGTAGTCGAAACACGTAATTAATCCTGAAACATCGCCATAATGAATAAGATATCTGTTATAATAAGAAGAGAATACATCACCAGGGTCAGGAAAAAATCATTTATCATAATGACCATCCTGGCACCCCTGCTCATGGCAGCCTTAATAGTCGTTCCCACTTTGATAATGATGAACGACGATAAGGATTTTAAAAAGATTGCTGTGGTCGAAGATGGCTCAGATCTTTTCGAAAATGTAATACCCGACACAAAAGATGCTGATTTTGTATATCTGCCCGGTGTTAATATTGATGTTCTTAAAAATACATTTGATACAGCAGGATATTACGGCATTCTTTGGATATCACCGGAGTTAATAAATACACCAAATGCAATACAGCTTATCTCAAAGAAACAACCGCCTATTGGTCTCCTCGATCATATCTCCACATCTCTTGAAAAAGAAATTGAGAAACAAAAGCTTCTGGCATATAATATCAAAGATCTCGACAATATCCTTAAGGATGTAAAAACAAATGTCTCGGTTCAGACAATCCGTATTGATGATTCGGGAAAAGTAAAAAACACCAGTACAGGTATTTCGATGGCACTGGCATATATAGGCGGATTCCTGATGTATATGCTTGTTTTCATGTTCGGTTCGCAGGTAATGAGAGGCGTCATCCAAGAAAAAACCAGCAGGGTTGTTGAGGTTATTGTCTCCTCGGTAAAACCTGTACAGCTGATGATGGGTAAGATTATCGGGATAGCCCTGGTTGGACTGACCCAGTTTCTGATCTGGATAATCCTTACTGTTGGAATGGTTGCAGTCGTAAAAACAGTTGTCCTTAAAGATAAAGACATCACAGAGGTAGCACAGAGCATACCTCAGAATATAATGACAGAAAACCAGGAGTCCATGACTCCTGCACAGGCGGAAGAGATGTCTAAAGGTATGGCCGAATTCACAAGATTGTTTGAAAATGCTATGAACCAGGACTGGCTCCTGATAATTTTATCATTCATATTTTATTTCCTTACCGGTTATCTTCTTTATGCCTCTGTTTTTGCAGCAATCGGTTCAGCCGTTGACAATGAAACAGAAACACAGCAGTTTATGCTCCCTGTGACAATACCGATTATACTTGGTTTAATGGTGGCCATGGGTACGATGCAAAACCCTGAAAGTTCAATGGCTTTCTGGTTTTCATTAGTCCCCTTCACCTCTCCAATTGTTATGATGGCACGTATCCCCTTTGGAGTACCATACTGGCAGATCGCCCTTTCAATGTTCCTGATGGTAATTACATTTATCGGGTTTGTCTGGATGGCAGCCAAGGTGTATCGTATCGGTATCCTGATGTATGGTAAGAAATCATCGTGGAAAGAGATATGGAAATGGCTGAAGTATAGCGGATAGGGATTGATAATTGATGATTGGCCAATTGAGAGAGCAAGCCTCCTTCGCTAAAGCTACGGAGGCCGAAGGAGGGCGAGAGGGTATGAGTGGAGGACAGTAAATAGAGTGGAATTAAGCAAAAAATCCCCTCCCTGGAGAGCCTGCTCCGCGATAGCGGAGGGTTGGGGGTGGGTTAAATTAACCATAAATATATGCCAAGAATATTAGTAATAGACGATGAAAAAGCAATCCGAAATACTCTTAAGGAGGTTCTGGAATATGAGAAACATGAGGTTGATCTTGCAGAGGACGGACCATCAGGTATTGAACTCTTTTCATCTAATACCTATGATGTTGTCCTGTGCGATATTAAAATGCAAAAGATGGATGGTATCGAGGTCCTGGAAAAGATCAGCGATATATCCAATGTCACCCCTGTTATAATGATATCCGGACATGGAAATATTGACACCGCTGTTGAGGCAATCAAAAAGGGAGCATATGATTTTCTCGAAAAACCTGTTGATCTCAACAGGCTCCTGATAACTATCCGGAATGCGATGGATAAATCGACTCTTATCACACAGGCCCAGGTTCTTAAGAACAAAGTGAGCAAGATGTATGAAATTGTTGGTGAATCCGATGCTATAAAAAAGGTAAAGGAGATGATCGACAGGGTGGCTCCCACCGAAGCAAGAGTCCTGATAACCGGGGCAAACGGAACAGGAAAGGAGCTGGTAGCTCACCAGATACATGAGAAAAGCATCAGGGCGAAAGGACCATTTGTGGAAGTTAACTGTGCGGCTATTCCATCGGAACTTATTGAGAGTGAGTTGTTTGGCCATGAGAAAGGATCATTCACCTCGGCAATAAAACAACGTATCGGTAAATTCGAACAGGCAAACGGAGGAACTCTTTTCCTGGATGAAATAGGCGACATGAGCCTTTCGGCCCAGGCAAAAGTACTGAGAGCTCTACAGGAAAACCGGATAACCCGCGTCGGTTCCGATAAGGACATCCAGGTAAATGTGAGAATAGTTACCGCGACAAATAAGAATATTAAACATGAGATTGAGAAGAACGGGTTCAGGGAAGACCTGTATCACCGTCTCAGCGTGATACTCATTAATGTTCCCTCACTTAATGAACGCGAAGAGGATATTCCTCTTCTGGCCGATCATTTTAACACAGTGATCTGTAAGGAATATGGAATGACCAAAAAGAAAATTAACAAGGACGCAATAGAGGATTTGCAGAAAATCCAGTGGACAGGAAATATCAGGGAATTCAGGAATGTCCTGGAAAGACTGATTATCCTCTGTAAGGATGAAATAACAGGTGCAGATGTTGTTGCATACGCAAGACCAGTCTCTGGTTCCAACATATAATTCTCAGTGTCTCTTGTGTAAGCCTGAACGAAGCGAAGGACTCTATGGTATTCAGTGTAACAAAAAAATTGAAGAACTTACACAGAGGGACACAGAGGAGGCACGGAACTCCACAGAGCAGTAATAAGAAATGTATCGCACTGAAAAAGACATATTAGGAGAAAAGC
This sequence comes from uncultured Rikenellaceae bacterium, assembly GCA_964535035.1. Taxonomy (GTDB): domain Bacteria; phylum Bacteroidota; class Bacteroidia; order Bacteroidales; family VadinHA17; genus LD21. Next base: position 7,680 of record CAZHRV010000068.1, on the reverse strand, counting down.
AGATCCATGCAGATGCTCTTTACGGGATTCACGCGCAAAGAGCAAAAGAGAATTTCCCTGATGATTCTCCATTTCCTGTTGAATGGTACAAAGCCGTGGGCATTACAAAGCTTGCCTGTTATAATACATACAGGAAATTCCGCGATGTTGCCATTGAAAAAGCCGGAGATAAGCTCCCTTTCAAAATTATCAACAATAAAATACTTGATGCCTTAAAATCATCAGCACAGGAGGTTGCAGAGGGAAGGCACTTTGAACATTTCATCATAACTGGAGTACAGGGTGGCGCTGGTACAAGCATCAATATGAATGTCAACGAGATAATTACAAACCTTGCACTACTTAAGACCGGGAATAAGTGTGGGGATTACACTTATATTGATCCCACAGAACATGCCAATATCTACCAGTCGACAAATGATGTAATTCCTACTGCCCTGACAGTAGCTGTAATGCGACTCCTCCAATCACTTGAAAACTCAATCAACGACCTAAGGCAGAAGATCGAGGGTCATGAAAAGGAGAGCAGGGATAAACTGCGTCCGGGCTATACACAGCTGCAGGAGGCGGTCCCATCATCATTCGGCCTTCTGTTCAGTACATATAATGAAGCACTTTCGCGCGACTGGTGGAGAGTATCAAAATGTTTCGAAAGGATTAAACATGTAAACCTGGGTGGTGGAGCCATCGGTACCGGAATAGCAATTCCCCGGTTCTTTATCATGGAAATAGTTCCTGAGTTACGTTCACTTACCGGATTACAGCTTTCACATAGCGAGAATCTTGCTGATGCAACCTCAAACCTCGACAAATGGGTGGAGATTCATGCTACCCTTAAGGCACATGCTGTTAACCTTGAAAAGATGTCAGCCGACCTGCGGCTGCTGGCCTCTGATATTGCCGGAGTGAAGACTGTTCAGATACCCGAAAAACAGGTTGGGAGTTCAATTATGCCCGGGAAAATCAATCCGGTAATACCGGAATTTGTTATCTCAGCTGCCCATAAGATCTATGCCAACGATGTTCTTATCAGTTCTTTAAGCGGACAGGGAGCCCTGGAACTGAATGCATACCTACCTGTTATCGGCTTTTCACTGATCGAAAGTCTTAAACTGTTGATATCATGCAACACAACACTATTACAAAACCTTGTAACAGGATTGATAATCAATGAAACTGAAGGCTATAATGCACTTATGAAGAGTCCATCCGTTACAACAGCTTTAACTCCGCATATCGGGTATCACAAAGCTGGAGAACTTGCAAGAATTATGAAAGAGAAAAAGATTGATATTTTAAAAGCTAATGCTATCCTGAAGTATCTGGACGAATCAAAACTGAGTACTATTCTTCAACCTGGTAATCTCCTTAAACTTGGCTTCTCTCTTGATGACCTGTAAGTCAAATGATTGTTGATGGATTTGATCTGTGTATCTCCGTGTAATCCGTGGTGAATAAGTATTTTCCTCATTATTAATTGCTATTTTTGAAGCAAATCACCTGATTATGTCGAAGGGCAGGGACTCTAAACCACATATCGGAATTTATGGACGCCGCAATTACGGCAAGAGCAGCCTTATCAACTGCCTTGCAGGCCAGGATATTGCCATAGTATCAGATCATGCCGGAACAACAACGGACCCGGTAAAAAAATCATTTGAAATAACAGGTTTTGGTCCTGTTATTCTCGTTGATACAGGAGGTATTGACGATACCGGGGATCTTGGTAGAAAAAGAGTTGAGAGGACAATGAGAACTCTCGAAATCATTGACCTTGCTCTGCTTGTCATCATTGAAAATAATTGGGGAAAATTTGAGGACGACCTGATATCCAGATTCCGCCAACAGGATATTCCATTTATCATAATTCACAATAAATCAGATATTCAACAGCCTGCGGTTAAGTTCAGGGAAGAAGTGAATAATAAAACAAGTTCTGTTCTCTTTGAGTTTTCGGCTTTAGATAAGCGCAATTATGATGAGCTTATAAAACTCATCAGGTCAACGATTCCTGAACATTCATATAAAACCTCTGCCCTACTCGGAGATCTTATTAATTATGGAGATATAGTTCTCCTCATAACTCCTATCGATGTTGAGGCTCCCACCGGCAGATTGATCCTTCCTCAGGTACAAGCCATTCGCGATATACTTGATAACGAAGCAGTTGCAATAGTGATGAAGGAGAGGGAAGTAGATGCATTCCTGAAAAAGACCGGCATAAAACCTGCCCTTGCCATAACTGACTCACAGGTCTTTATGAAAGCAGATGCTTCTATACCACCTGATATTCCGCTGACCAGCTTCAGCATAATGTTAGCCCGGTTCAAAGGCGACTTTGATAATTACCTGAAGGGAACACCAAAAATATCTGAGCTTAAAGACAGTGACAGAGTCCTTATCCTCGAATCGTGCACGCATCATATAGCCTGTGATGATATTGGAAGGACGAAGATCCCCCGGTGGATAACTAATTTTACCGGTAAAAAGATCGACTTTGATGTTGTTGCCGGTCTCGATACCCTGCCGCGCCCTGTCACTGATTATGCCTTGCTGATTCAGTGCGGCGGCTGCATGATAACGAGGAGACAGCTTCACAACAGGCTCCAGCCGGCTGTTAAGGCAGGAGTTCCCATTACCAATTATGGCATGGCAATCGCCTATGTACAGGGCATATATAAAAGGGCTATTGCACCATTTGTGAAGGATATGGATAGTGAGATTTCTTACCTGTAATCAATTTTGAACCGCAGAGCGGTTCCACAAATAATTAGTACCAATAAGCCATTTAATGTTGTGAACCACGGAGTGGTTCCATCATTCTGATTATGGAACACCTCCGGCGTTCTAATAATGGTAATGATTAATTTACAATCATTAATGAATCCCCCCGGGAGAGGGGGATAAGAGGGGGTGAGGTTAAAACCTGAAATAAATAAACGGCATTATCTCCGTCGTTCTCATCCGGAAAAGCAGAATGGCCACAAACATGATAACAACTATCTGGATCACCACAGGTATCCTTATAAAAAGACCCCTGTAGGATTCCTTAATCCTATCGGGCAGAAAATGAATGATATATCCGGCAATCATCAACAGAAAAACATTTGCATAGGCCGGCAGGACATCCATATATGAACCCGGTGAAAAATTATTAAAAAGCTGATTCAGCATAAGCCGGACGGTATCCATATCCTGCGCCCTGAAAAATATCCAGCAGAAGGATACAAAATTAAAAGTAATAAATACGGCAGCTGCCCTTCTTAAACCTCCCTGTCTAAAACGGTTACCGAACAGTGAACTCCAAATTTTGTTTATTACAAGGCCTATACCATGAAGTCCTCCCCATATAACAAACCGCAGGTTTGCTCCGTGCCATAAACCTCCAAGTAACATAGTGATCATCAGGTTTATACCTGTCCTGATACTGCCTTTCCGGTTCCCTCCAAGCGGAATATAAAGATAATCCTTCAGCCACCTCGAAAGCGAAATATGCCATCTCTTCCAGAAATCACTCACGCTATTTGCTTTGTATGGTGAGTTGAAGTTAACCGGCAGCCTGAAACCAAGTATCAATGCAACGCCAATTGCAATATCGGTATAACCGGAAAAATCACAGTAAATCTGGAGTCCATATCCGTATACGGCCATAAGGTTCTCAAATCCTGAATAGAGCGAAGGCATATCAAAAACACGGTCAACAAAATTAACGGCAATGAAATCTGAGATAATGATCTTCTTTATCAGCCCCTTTGAAACAAGGAAGAGGGCCTGGCTGAACTCCCTTTTTGAAAGTGAGAAATGCCTGTATAGCTGAGGGATAAACTCTGAAGCCCTCACAATTGGTCCCGCGACAAGCTGCGGAAAAAATGACACATAGAAACCGAAATCAAAAATACTTCTTACAGGTTCCAGCCTACCCCTGAAAATATCAATAGTATAACTGAGCGACTGGAAAGTAAAAAACGAGATTCCCACCGGCAGGATAATGCTGCTGACATCAAATGAGGTTCCCATGTGAATGTTCGAAAATGATGCAAGAAAATCATTTACCTGGTATGCTGTTCCGAAGAGCTCATTTACAGTTTCAACAAAGAAACCTGTATATTTAAAATATGCCAGGATACTAAGATTAGATAATAGGCTGACAATTAAAAAAAGTCTTTTTACATACTTCTTACCTGATCTGAAAATAAGCAGACCGCACGTAAAATCAACAACAGTAATCAGAACCAGGAGAAACAGGAATAAGCCTCCCGACTTATAATAAAAGAAAATGCTTACCAGAAGCAGATAAAAATGCCTTAAAAAGAGTTTCCTGTAAACCAGGCTGTAACCGGCCAGGACGAACAGGAAAAAAAGCCAGAATGCCGGGGCTGTAAAAATAAATGGTTTATTCTCATCATAACTAAATATCCGGCTGATAACACTCCGGGCCGGGTTGTATTCCTTTATTTCATAATCCTGCAGGCTCTCCCTGGTTATGTCGCTGACTATAAGTGTATCTGTCTCATCGTCTGCATCTTCTTTAAACATAGCCTCAGCCAGCATTTGTGAAAGAGTATCGGCACCGGGATATGTTAAATGTACATAATCGGTCTGAGCAAGAGGTGGTCTCTTTTCAGTCCATTCAATTATTGAAGAGCTGCCCCCCATCGCCTCATACGGATCCCAGAAAGCAGCTCCTGCTTCGGAAGCTGCTTCTCTTTGTGCCTCAATTATTGCAGGTATATTGCTGAACGACTTTATGCTGTCACCCTCTATAGCTGCCATATCAGTAACACCTATTACCATAAGGGTGGCTGAAGGAGCGATCTCTTTAAGAAGGCTGAGCTGCCTGTAAAGACCTCTTTTATAATAGGAATACTCTTTTCTTACATTCTTTACAATGTTCAGCCCGTAATGCAGAACGATCAGATCAGGATCCAGCATCGACAAAGTTTCCTCAAGAATATCCCTGTCAACCATTGTGAACTCAAGTCCGGCACTGCCTCTCCTGGGTATGTTGTCGACGATTACACCTGACTTGCTTTCGATACTGATACCAAGGATATCAGGACTTGTTTTTCCTTCAAATTCGACTGTTATATCATTTGCACTGTTCAGGTTGCATTGTATCTCCTTAGCTCCTTCTCCATTTTCCAGCCTGCCTGTAAATACCTGATTATCATCTGCTCTAATTATAATCTTGACTTCTCCCTGTGTACCGGAGTAAAACAATCTTAGTATTTCATATTCAGCTGCGGCACTGTCTGCAAATACTGAGGGGCGTATCCTTACAAATGCCTTTTCAGGTTCAGCAGCAGTCACCCCTTCGGGTAAATATCTGCATACTGTCATTAAAAGTCCCAGCCGGTTATGAGTCAGAATGCCATTCCTGTATGAGATATAATTATACCTTTCCCAATTAGCTGAAGATTTAAGCCAGACTGATTTTGTGTACATCACCGGCATTGATGGAAGGAACAACCCGGGGCCGGTACCGTCCCTTCCTTCCCTCAATAACTGCCTGAGATAAAATGTAATCCGGTCACCTTCAACCTGTGAATCACCATAGTACATTATCCTGACCTGCCTCTCTGATTGCCGCAGAGAATCAATAAATGGCTTTAAGAGTATAGCGGTGGGTTCAGAAATTAAAGAGCAACCAGAGGTATCTTTTAATACTACTGTATCAGCTGTTGTAATTGCGACAGAATCAATAACCTGTTCAATGACAGCACCCTCAGGCTTCAGTTCCGGGATATACTCGCTTAATGGCGGGAATAACCTGCTGCCCGGGAAAAGATAAACAAAGCCTGACAGGGAGGCAATGATTATCAGTAATAATAAGCACGACCTGAAAGGACGCATATTTCAGTCAGGGATCAGCTCTTCTTTTTAATTCTTAATTTTTGTCCTACCTGTATTCTATCAGGATCGGTGATATTATTCAGATTAAGCACATCTGTAGTGGTAACATTGTCAAACAATTTTACGATATCCCAGATCGTATCGCCTGAACGTACAGTATAGGTAATATAGTCACCCTCGGTTTGAATTGATACTGAGTTACTTGCTGCCGACGTATTGGATGGAACAGTTTTGCCGATCATTTTTTGTTTTTCGGCGAATGACATTGAATTTATCTTCGAGTAGTATTCTGATTTGGAAGGATTGACATATACCACAAGTTTTTGTCCTATCCGGATGGTGTTCCTGTATACATTATTCCAGTATCTCAGCTCTGAAAGCCCTACATGATACCATTCTGCTATGTATCCAAGATTATCGCCTTCCCTGACAGTATAAACCAGCCTGGTTTTTCCCTTGATATTTGCCGGCACAAAAGATGATCTCGAAGGATCCGCGATCCGTGTCGTCCCGCTAAGGTAAACATCAGGTTTATATCTTCGTATTGTATCATTCAGATCAATAAAATCGCCCAGGTGACTTATAGGCAGGGTCAGTGCGAGCGGTTTTGCCGAGCCCGGTACCAGGCCTGTTCGGTACTGAGGATTCAATGCGCGGAGCTCTCCAAGCGGTATTTTCATAACTTCAGAGATCTGGGCAAGGTGAATATCTTTACTTACCATGATCGTATCGGTAGCGACAGGAATATTTATCGACAGAGGCCTGATATTATGTTCCGCGTAATAATTCAAACCATAAGCTGCAGCGACATATTGGGGTATATAACCTCTTGTTTCACGCGGCAGCCGGTAATATATCTCCCAGTAGTCCTTTTTGTTGCCTGATCTCCGGATTGCCTTATTGACATTGCCCGGGCCGCAGTTATATGCGGCAATGACAAGGATCCAGTCGTTGTAAATATTGTACAAGTCTTTTAAATACTTTGCTGCCGCATGAGTTGATTTCACGGGATCTCTTCGTTCATCAACAACAGAATTGATAGTAAGACCGTAAAACCTCCCTGTGCTGTACATAAACTGCCATAAGCCTGTTGCGCCAGCCCTTGAAACACCATTAGGATTGAGTGCCGATTCTATTACTGCCATATATTTAAGCTCTGCAGGAAGCCCGTAAGAATCAAAAATATCCTCGATCATCGGGAAATAATAGTCCTTTAATCCCAGTACAGCGCTGAATTTGTCTCTTTGCTTGACGGTATAGACGTGGATATGATTCCTGATAATATTATTATAACGCAAATCGATTATTGATTTAATCCTGCTCAATCTGGCAATATACACAGAATCAGGATATTGAATTCCTGCAGTATCATCCGAAAAGGTCTGCGGATTATTTTTAAGAGCCATTTTTACGTACCAGCTGTTAACCAGGCTGTCGAGATCGGCAGTTATCTTTTCAGCGTCAATATCAGACTTAATGATTATTGTATCGGATACCGGAAATGCTCTGGCATTAATTATTGTCAGGAAAAGGATAACCGATACTATTATAATTCTCATCATCATTTCTATTTTTCAGAATGTCACTATCATACTAATATTCAGCCCCATACCTGCACCTGACAGGGGCATTTGCACGGGTGCAACAGCAAAGTCGAGATTGTCACTTATATCATAATTGAAAAGGCTGGCATCAACATTTGCATCGAGCACTGTAATTAAGTACCATAATGCGACCCCAATATATGAAAGGTCGCGGTTTTTTTTATTGTAATCGACCTGTTTAAGCATTCTTTCACTGTACCATGCGGCGGCAGATTCATCGTAT
>CAZHRV010000067.1:0-18037 GCA_964535035.1 uncultured Rikenellaceae bacterium | reverse complement strand
TATTACTAATATATGTTTTGAACACTCTTAATCCCAAATCCGCAATCCCAAATCCGCAATCCCAAATCCGCAATCCCAAATCCGCAATCCCAAATCCGCAATCCCAAATCCGCAATCCACAATCCGCAATCCGCAATTCCTTATAAATACCTCTCCTTAGTCTCGTTCTTCACATCCTCAAGATAATGCTTGATGTTCTGCTCCTCCTGCTTGCTGACAATCAGCAAAACATCATCCGTCTCTATGACTATGTAATCTTTCAGTCCCTGGATAACAGCTACCCTGCCGGAAGATATATTAAAGATATTGCCCTTGTTGTCGTATGAGAAGATATTGCCTCCCAGGACTGCATTTTCCTTCTTGTTTGATACCGAATGTTCATAAAGCGAACTCCATGTCCCAAGGTCGGACCAGCCAATATCAGTACACATAACATACACATTATCAGCTTTCTCCATAATGCCATAGTCAATGGAAATACTCTGGCATTCAGCATACGTCCTGGCAACAAAATTCTTTTCCTGCCTGGTGCCAAAGAGTTTCTTCCCTTCATCAAAAGCAGAGAACACATCAGGCATATACTTTTCAAAGGCAGCCATGATCGTCTTTATGTTCCATATAAAGATCCCGGAGTTCCAGTAAAAGTCACCGCTCTGTAAAAACTTACCGGCAAGGTCGGCATCAGGTTTTTCTGTGAATGTCTTCACCCGCATAAGGTTATTGTAGTCTTTTACAGGTTTTTTACGGTTCGCCTGAATATATCCATAACCTGTCTCGGGCTTGTCGGGTTTTATTCCAAGAGTGAGGAGGGCATCATTTTCCTTCACAAAATCCATACTATCCTCTATTACCTTACAGAAAATATCCTCCTTTTCAATCACGTGATCGGCAGGTGTGACCACGATGACGGCATCCGGGTTCTCCTTCATGATCCTGAAGGTACCGTATGCGATGCAGGGTGCAGTGTTGCGGCGAAAAGGCTCTGCCAGCACGTTTGAAGGATCAACACCCAGCTGCTCAACAACAATATCTTTATGTTCCGCACTGGTAACAACAAAGATATTTTGTTTTGGGCAGGTGGATTTAAATCGTCTGAAAGTCTGCTGAATAAGCGTTTCCCCGGCGCCGAGGATATCAAGAAACTGTTTAGGCTTTTCATGACGGCTCAACGGCCAGAAACGGCTGCCTACACCGCCGGCCATAATGATTACATACCTGTTATCCATAGCTGATCATTGAATCACTGAATTTTTCTGCAAATATATAATAATTAATTTTGCCTCAGGTAAAATGAATAAGCCATAAGATAGTCGGTAAATATTCTTATTTTTGAATGCTGTAAACATGCATGCATGATTAACTTTCTGACACAGCTTGGACGTTACGTTCTTCTGCTTAAAAAGGTCTTTTCCATACCTGAAAAACCATCGATCTATTATAAGCAGACCATGCACGAGATGAATTATCTCGGTATTAATTCGATAGGCATAGTCACAATAATTTCGTTCTTCATGGGTGCTGTAATAACCCTTCAAACTGCCTATAACACCGAAAATCCTATTTACCCTACATATCTGATAGGTCTTGGCTGCCGCGATTCAATATTACTTGAGTTTTCATCAACAATAGTTGCTCTGATACTTGCCGGCAAGGTGGGATCAAATATTGCATCAGAGATTGGCACAATGAGGGTTACAGAACAGATCGACGCTCTTGAGATGATGGGAGTCAATTCTGCTTCTTACCTTATACTCCCGAAGATAATTGCAACATTTCTCTTTAACCCTTTTCTTAACCTCATCAGCATTATTGTCGGGATTATCGGCGGCTGGCTGGCAGGGACCTTAACAGGTGTTATAACCTCCGAAGATTTTATTTACGGATTACAGTATGCCTTCATTCCCTATTATGTCACATATTCGATGATAAAGACAGTGATCTTTGCCTTTATCATTACCAGTGTTTCAGCTTTCCATGGCTATTATGTCGAGGGCGGATCCCTTGAAGTAGGACGGGCAAGCACAAAAGCAGTAGTATACAGCAGTGTCATGGTACTGCTGTTCAATGTAATACTAACTCAACTCCTGCTGTCATGATAAGAGTGAAAGATCTTGATAAATCGTTCAATGATAAAAAGGTACTGGATAATATTTCGGTAACTTTCGAGGCAGGAAAAACGAATCTTATAATAGGACGAAGCGGATCGGGGAAAACAGTTCTGATAAAATCAATTGTAGGACTTCATGAGATTGACAGCGGGGAGATCTGGTTTGAAGATATTCCTTTTAATAAGCTTGAGTTTAATGATAAAAAAGAGATCCGCAAGCAGATGGGAATGCTTTTCCAGGGGAGCGCTCTCTTTGATTCTCTCACCGTTGAACAGAATGTGAGGTTTCCCCTTGATATGTTTACTAAGAAAAGCCCTGAGGAAAAAGCTGAAAGAGTCAATTTCTGCCTTAACAGGGTTGATATAATCAATGCCAACAAACTCTTTCCGTCAGAACTGTCGGGAGGGATGAAGAAAAGAGTAGCCATAGCCAGGGCAATTTCCCTGAATCCTAAATACCTGTTCTGTGATGAGCCTAACTCCGGACTTGATCCGATTACAGCCATTCTTATCGATGAGCTTATAAAAGAACTGACTGAAGAATATAAAATGACAACAATAGTGAACACCCACGACATGAATTCTGTGATGAAAATAGGAGAGAAGATCGTTTTTATCCATGAGGGTGTGAAATGCTGGGAAGGGACTAAAGAGGAGATACTTCATTCCGATTGTGAGATACTGAACGATTTTGTATTTGCCAACGCGCTGGCAAAACAATTGAAATCATCAGAAAAACAAAAATAAGTTTATTTCTTTATCTCCTCATAATCAATATACTCACCGGTTTCCTTTGATATTTTTTTCGAGGGAGAGGAGTTTCTCTTTTCGGGTTTCCGTTTTTTTTCTTCCCCCTGAAAGAAATACCTGTTAAATGATCTCACAAGGAGGTAGATAATTATCCCTATGAGTATAATTCTCAGCAATATGATCATTTTTCCTCCAGTTCTTGTTGAACAACCACCATTGGCTTATCGGCCTTTTTCTTAACATTGTTGCCGAAGGTAAGATTCATCCCGAACCTGAAATGTATTGTATTCCAGCTTGAAGGAATAGGAATGGAATTATCTTTGAATAACATGCTGACAGGTTTAGGGGTTTCAAAATCTTTCGATGTGATTGTATTCCATGTCACAGGGATCCTGTCGGCCAGGAAGTAAAACTGGAACCATCCTCCCCTGAATGCCAGGCCCAGGCCAAGGTTATCATACCTGTGATTTGCGGCAGTATAGGCAAGTGTTGTGGAAAATGCATTTCCGAGATTAACATTAGCCGAAAGTGTAAATGCCTCCTTAATCTGCTTCCCTATGAATCTTGTATAAGATAAAACACCAACAGAGAAATTCTTTGTAAGATTATAACTTCCTCCCACAGAGACTCCGAAAGGGAGGTACGTGGTAAACGGGGTGTTATTCTGGACAACTGAAAATGAGTTGCTGAGAGAATCGAGCATTTCACTTGCAAGTGAATCGAAAGTGATTGTACCATTATAGACTTCCAGCATGTCGAGACCGCTGAATTCAAACCGGCTCTCAGCCTTCAGGGTTGTTATATCCCTTTTCCACCTGATAAAGCCGAGATCAGTAATGGAAGCGGAGGCCCTCAGCCTGTCGCTGAAGGTGTATTCTGCTCCTATATCGAGACCAAATCCTTTGTTCCCGGTTTTGAGAAAATAATCAATGATACCGGATGTCTCATCGAAGGCCGAGTCATTGAATACCACACTATCTATGGTATTTTCAGCATTCATGTAAGCTGTTGCAGGAGCGCTGAGATTTACTGTCAGGTCGGCATCAAAAACATGAGTGTAATCCTCATTAACGGTAACCCCCAGCGACCTGTTATCAATAGAGACTGTAGCTACCCCCATCAGCAGCTTTCCTTTCACTCCTAAACGCAATTTGCCGGTAATATTCTTTGAGAAGCCAAGACCGGCCTCATGATACCACAGAACATCGGTTCTGAGGGATGAAAGATCCATTTTGTTACCTACAAACTGTTCGTTGCCAAGGAAACCAAGCCGGAATATATCGCCCGGCAGGGCAATATTGGCCTCAACCCTCTCATTTATATCAAGGAAGACGTAGAGATCACCTCCTGCATTGAAGCCAAGCCCGAAAAGCTGAACCAGAACCTGCGGTTCAATGGCATTCACATCCTTGATCTTCTTCATGAAATCTCCCAGCTTGTAACTGGGGTGGAGAATTGATATTACTGAATCTCCGCTGTTCATGAAAACATCGGAGAAATTGATAAAATTATTATTGATATTAAGGTTTATGCCTGAGATAACCGGCAGACCGATATATACAGAGTTGGATGACCGCAGGGCAGGATTAAGAAAATGTCTCTGAGGCAGGTTCATATGATACATTACCTGACTATTCTGTGCATAGGAGTCATAAACTGACACAGCCAGCAGCAGCAAGAAAATATATTTGATTCTTCTGATCATGTAGTTAAATTATTATAATTCATCCAGATTTGCATTTATATCTGCTTTTACCTGGAGCGCAACTCTGTATTCTATATAGTAATCCGAATATATTTTAACATCCTTTGTACCATCGTCTGTGGTTACCAGGGTGATATTGAAGATAATCTTATCGGCATCATTGGCTGCATCCCAGAATTCACTTGTTATTTCAAGCTCTGTAGAGCATTGTGCAGGCTCTGTGACACGGCCGTTGCTGTCAACGTCAGCGGCCTCCAGGAGACCGGTCGCATCGATTGTACTCTTTATTGTGGCAGAAGTTGAATCATAGAGACTCATAGTCAGGGATATGCCCAGGGGGAACCCATTCTCGGCAGTAAATTGAATGCGCAGATATTCAACATCTTCAGGTGTAACAGGGCTATCTTCATCAATTTCTGCATCCTGCATGAAATTATCAACTGTATCGGCAAAATGAAGATTATTTATCCGCAGTTCCAGCGGCACCTCAATTTCAAGGTCTCCCAGAAAACGGCTGTCGCTGAAAATATAATTATCCCTGCTGCCTGTGTTACCCATGGGATTCATGACTGCCGAACCTCCAAAACGGATCTTTTCGGGAAGCATGGAAATAAGTTCCGGCAGCTGTGAATTAGCCGAGTTTATCGTAAAAGCATCACTAACATCACGTTCAGCCGGAGCAGCAGGATAGCTGAGAGTTTCCGCATCCAGATCAATATCAACCGAGTCGCTGCCTTTATATCCCACAGCATCAAGGTCTATTTCAACCGGTATTGCAAAAGAGTTCCGGTAGTTTAATGATATTGAGGGATTAAGGGTAACAGTCCCTGTAATATTCCCAAGAATATCGTCAATTTCCAGATCTATGGTATCACTGCTTATTGTATCGCCATACTGTCCGAAGTAACCTTTAACATAATCAATTCCGGGATCGAGCATCTCCATTTCAATGCTCACCTCATCAGTGCTGTTGAAATCAACCATCTGACCATCTGAACTAACCTCGAGGCCATAATTGACGGGCAGCATGTTATAATGCTGTGTTTCTATTGTACCCATGTCGATAGTTGAATTGTCAAGTGAGATACTGTCATTGAGAATTGTATTGGGTTCCACGGTTAAAGTTTCCGTGATAGGGGTTCCGTCACGCAGAGAAGTAGGTAAAGTAACAGTAACAGATGCTTTTATCGGAACCAGCAGGGCATTGAGACTGTAATTAAGATCTCCGGAAAGGATCTTTATCTCGTCTATTTCAACCTCCTCTCCGGGATCAAATGAAATAGTATCCTTTTCGTCGATTGAGACAACCTCCTGTATTGGCAGGATGACCCTGCCGGATTTTATCTTCAGGTTCCTTCCGGCTATCGAGATCTCTATACCGTTGTTATAAAGGTCGATAAATACATCGTCTGCTCCCGGATTGTCTCCTAGACTTGTGACAGCTATTATAGAATTGCTTAATATCACGTTTTCAAGATCAATGCTGTCGGAAAGGGTTTGATCCGGATTGATCAATGCAAAAGTAAAGGGATCACCAACAGGGGTGGGCCCTACAGCATTGTAAAGCTGAATAATAAGATCGGTAATCGGTATTGTAAGATTATTGGTAACGGTTAATTCTATAATACCATCAGAAAAAGTTGCGTATTCAAAGTTTTGTAAAGGGCCAAATGTCTTTTCATCCAGACTGACTGCAGGAAATGGAGGGAAATCACCTGTGGTTCCGTTGAGTGCAACAAGAACTGCCCTTTTATCCGGGGGGAACTTCATGCTGATCTCATCGAGTGAAAATCCGATTGTATCAGCGAAGGAACCAAGATTCAGCTCCCCAACCACGAAAGACTTACTATATGAGATCATATCATTAAAGTCAAAATAATCTTCAAGGTTGAAACTGATTATAGAGTCTTTGGTAAAGACAAACCTTATAACATTGTTGGCTTCAGCATATACAAATACTGAATCGCTGTCAAATAATATTGTGTCATTAGGCTCTACAAAATCGCTGAGTGTTATTGTGCCTCTTACCACAGGGATCCCGAAAGCCGGAGAAAGATGAACCCGTTTGGAGATCTTGTCCATGTCATAGGTATCCTTGACACAACCTGCTGAAGCCAGCAGTACCGCGATTAAAGTAAAGACAATTAATTTTCTTTCCATATGCAGAATCATTAATTCTGTGAATCCAACCTGTAATTGTAAAGGAACCTGTCAGTGCCGCCGACAATAAGATGCCAGCCGCTTCTTTCCGACAATTTTCCTATTGAAAACATTGAAGCGCCTCTTAACGGAAACCCTTTTGTGTCATTTCCTCTTCTGTCGATAAGATAGATCATGTTTTTTTCAATATCAAAAACACCGATTCTTCTGTCGGAAGAAGAAAAAATAAAAGTTATAGGTCCTCCCAATTCTGAAGAACCGAATTCCCTTATGAACATCTCAGTTCTGTTATGATCATAAAGATACAATATACCTTTATCTAAAAAAATGTATTCACCAAAACCATCACCGTCTACGTCAAAAAAATCGAATGAATGGTCAACAGAAAAGCTTCTTAAACTGTATTTTTTTACACTGCCGTCAAAATAGATATGCTGTATGGTGCCGTCAGGGGAGCTGCAAACGAGTGAAGATGATGATCCTGTCGACAGCCTTAATGCTGAATTAGCGGCTTTTGTTACCGGCTGTCCGGGGCGAAGCCTGATATTGCCTTTCCTGTCAAGAAGATATAATGAGGTATTATCAGCAACGATGATATAATCCTTTCCGGAAACCCTGCACCAGTTTACCTCCGTATTAACAATACCAGCAGTACTGAAGGGCTTCCAGCCTTTAACAGCACTGCCGCTGCGGTCATAAGCATAGATCAGTCTGTCCTCACCTGCAATTAAAAGCCTGTAATTGAGGTTGTTATCATAATCAAACAGGGCAAGCGAACTGGTTGCAGGAGACCTCAGCCTGACAGGAAATCTCTCGACGTAATTTCCATTCCTGTCAAGAAGATGGAGATAATTCTTACCTGAAAAGAGGATTTGGTATTTACCGTTTTTGTAATAATCGATCATATAGATGGATCCGCTGATCCTTTCCCTGATGGGTACCTTCCACAAAATTCTTCCTGCCGCATTGATCAGATAGGCATTATTCTTCATATCCTGAACGAATAACTCTTTTGCACCGGTTGTATGGTTTGTAAAGAAGAAAGGCTTGACGGCGGTGACGGTATCAAGCAACGTCTCCCATTCTGTAGTTGATTCTTCTCTTACATCCTCCCTGAAACGGATTGACAGACTGTTATATATCATATTATTACTGGATGTCATCTGGTATCCTGAAGCCTGGATCTTATCAAGGGAAGGTTTATTCGAAAGGATACCCTCCATTATTTCGTTACAGAGGAATCCTTTAAGGTAATCTGTGATATGTGATGGTATGCAATAAAAGAAATATCCTGCCACAGAGGGCAATGTGTTTTCAAAGTCCCTGTAGGTCAGGTCATTTGCCAGGGTTTTGTTCAGCAGGTTATCATATAAAAACGATGAGATGGTAACATATGAGCTACCGGTGATAAGGAAGTTATCGTAGAAGGTGAACCAGGAGTCATCAAAATCTCCGGCAAAACCAGGGACAACTGCTTCGGCAAATCCCTTATAGGGAGTTTCATAAACGGGGATCTTAACCTGTTCATCGGGCTGGAAGAATATAACATTTGTATTACCGGCTTCGTTTGTGAATTCATCAAGAAAAAGCTTTTCGGCATATACCCTGTTCTTCAGCTCATATATTACCAGACTGCTCTCAATTACAGGTCTCTCTTTTATGTCGATATATGCTTTTGTGACCTCTTCGCCGGTATATTCACGAAGCTTTGAAGCGAGATCAGCAGCTTCACCGGCACTCCCGGAGGTATTCCCCGCAGGACTCTTCTCTTCAAGAAAAACTGATTCGAACAGCACAGTATTAGATGGCAGGATCTTATATGTCCGGAATACTCCCACCTTTCCTGTTTTGTATCTGAACAATATTTCAGAAGGGTTGACACTCTCGGTATATCCGTTCAGTACCAGGCCGTCATCGCTCAGATAAATATCCCCGCCCGCACAGCCTGCCAGGGTGCCTATTTGTGAGGCAGTTGCAGTGTGCTCTTTATTAAAAAAAGGCCTGAACAGATCCGGAAGATTGCTGAACACGACAAAAACCTTATCCTCATTTTTCCCTGATGCCTCAAGCACCCTTGAAAAACCGGGCATATTTCTTATATCATCATCCCTTCCGGTCTGTTCTATTGCTCTTTTCATGATCTCTTCAGAAGGAGTGCAGATCAGTAATCCTGAAATAATTGATATATAAGTGTTTTCATTGCTTTCCTCAATAATAAACGGAAGCAACAGAACGGTATTGCCCCGGATCTCTGTTTCATTTATTGTTTTTATACCTGCTGAGCGGAGCATCACTCTTAACTGGCGTATCCTGATCTCAGAGGGGATTGCCATTACCAGCAGGGGCCTGAGTTTCCCGGTGCCGTCAGTATGAAATGATATGATTGATGAGTTTCCTGTCATTAATTTCTCATAGGATGGTTTATTTACCTGGTCGGCAAGAAATTTCATCCCGGTTGTAAAGCGGCGGAATTCTTTAATATCCTCTATCTCACCGAAAAGACCTTTTCCTGTGGTAAGTGAATTAATAAAACTTTGGAGATCTATGGTTTCTATTACGAAGGAAGCTGAAGGAGCCACAGCTTTATAGGGATCGGTAAAAAAACTCTTCCGTCCCTGGTACAGGTAATATCCCAGTACTGCCAGTCCTGCGATAAGGATAATAACCAGAATTATACCAATCCGTTTTCCCATTACCTGAAGTTTATTCAATGATGCATACTTTTTGGCACGTTATTTGAGTATTGTATTACACAGGCAATCTCAATCATATACTTGATCCTTCAAGTTCAGCCCCGAGTACTCGGGGCTTTCATTTTATAGTCTTTAGAAGGATCTGTAACCGATTATTTTACGTACCTCCCTTATTGTCTTCGAAGCGCTTGCTCTTGCTTTTTCACCCCCTTCTTTAACCACTTTGGCAAGATATTTTTTGTCGGCGAGGATCTCATTTATCCTTCCCCGGATAGGGTCTGTGACTTTAATGATATCTTCTGCAAGATGTTTTTTCATTTCGCCATAGCGGATCTCGCAGGAGGCATGTTTTTCTGTGAAATATTTAACAGTGGAAGGATCTGAAACGACCTTCATAATTGTAAAGAGGTTCTTCACAGGTTCAGAAGGCTTTTCTCCAGGTGTTTTGGGACCATCATCTGTTACGGCACGCATAACCTTTTTCCTTATTTTCTCCGGAGTGTCGGCAAGGAAAATGCCGTTACCCTCACTTTTACCCATTTTACCGGTACCATCTAGTCCCGGGATCTTTATAAGTTTCCTGCCGAAATTATAGGCATCGGGTTCCGGGAAATAATCGACCTCATACATCGTATTAAACCGCCTGGCAAAACGTCTTGTCATTTCGAGATGCTGCTCCTGATCCTTTCCCACCGGCACTTTATTGGCCCTGTGGATGATTATATCCGCAGCCATCAATACGGGATAGGTCAGCAATCCCGCATTTATATTATCGGGCTGGCTTCTTATCTTTTCCTTAAATGATGTTGTTCTTTTCAGCTCGCCGATATATGCATTCATGTTGAGCAGAAGATATAACTCTGTAACTTCCGGAACATCACTCTGAACAAAGACAGTTGCAATTTCCGGATCAATGCCGCAGGCAAGATATTCGGCAAGCACCTGCCTGATGTTACCATGCAGGTCATCCGGTTTTGGATGTGTTGTAAGTGAATGATAATCAGCAATAAAGAAGAAGCAATTATTCTCTGTCTGCATTTTCAGAAAGTTCTTCAGTGCGCCAATATAATTACCCAGGTGCAGATTTCCCGTTGAACGAATACCGCTGACTACCGTCTCCATATTATGCTTATAAATTTCATGCAAAGCTAACTTTTTTTTCTAAACTTGGTCTTTGTAGTTTTAATGAAGAGAGGGCAAAAAAAACGTACCTTTGCCAGATCAAAATCTTAGTAGTTGTGGAATCACAGGAATCAACAAGGCAAAAAAAAGTATCAAGACTGATACAAAAAGAGGTAGCAGAAATATTTCTCCGCAAGGGCAGCGAGTATGCCCACGGGAAGATGATATCAATAACAAGAGTAAGAATAAGTCCTGATCTTTCTTTTGCCAGGATCTATCTGAGTATATATCCGTCAGATAACAAGGCCGACATATTACATTCGGTTCAGGATCATGCTTCAAAAATAAGATATGACCTGGGCCATAAGGTGCGTTCACAGCTTCGCATTGTTCCTGATATAGTTTTTTATATTGACGACAGCCTCGATTACATCGATAATATTAACAAGTTGCTGAAATCCTGATATTCATGCAGTACGAATCCATAAAAAGATCGCTGGGCAGATTTTTCTCAGGCACTGTGTGTATGAGAAGGTCTCTCTATCTTCTCCTCGACCTTCTGCTTCTTCGTACATGGCATGTTAAGAAAGCATTAAAAAAAATTGGCAATGAAATAAATGATAAACCATATATCCTGGATGCCGGTTCGGGACTCGGACAATATACATGGCGAATGTGCAGGATGAACAGGACCTGGAAAATAGACGGAGTGGATATTGACAGTGAACAGGTTGAAGATTGCACAACATTCTTCAATAAAGCAGGACTGGCAGAAAGAGTGAATTTCCGAAAAGCTGATCTGTCTGTTTTTAAAGAACAGGGACGTTATGACCTGATCCTTTCGGTGGATGTTATGGAGCATATAAGGGAAGACGAAAAGGTCTTCATGAATCTTAATGAATCACTGAAGCCCGGGGGATTCCTCCTGATCTCTACTCCTTCGGATAAAGGAGGATCGGATGCACATATAGCTGAAGATAAGTCTTTTATAGAAGAGCATGTCAGGAATGGTTACTCTGTTACTGAAATAACCGATAAGCTGACTAGGGCAGGATTCAGGGATATTGAAGCGCTTTATACCTATGGGAAGCCGGGCAACATCTCCTGGCGCCTTTCAATGAAATACCCCGTAAAAATGCTTAACATTTCATATCTTTTTTTCATTATTTTACCCTTTTATTACCTTATTTGTTTTCCCGTTTCAGTAATACTTAACATTTTTGATCTGAATTTAAAGCATAACACAGGAACCGGATTGCTTGTTACAGCCCGGAAATAAGAAAGTGAAGCTTTCATTATATATAGCAAAAAGGTATCTCTTCGCGAAGAAATCGCGGAATGCGATCAATGTGATCTCCGCCGTATCGGTTGCCGGAGTGGCTGTTGGAACGATGGCACTGATAATAGTGCTTTCAGTATTTAACGGCCTCGAACTCCTGGTAACCTCCATTTTCAACACCTTTGATCCTGATCTCAAGATAACTGCTGCTGAAGGAAAGACTTTTGTTGCGGACACTTCGAAGCTGAAGCTGCTGGCTGATGTTAACGGAGTATCCTGCTATTCTCTGACCATCGAAGAAAATGTTCTTCTGAAATATGCTGACAGGCAATTTGTTGCCACCATCAAAGGAGTTGATGACAGCTACATCAGTGTTACCAATATCGACAGTACAATGTGGGAAGGAGAATTCATGCTGAAAAATGAAAAGGGGCGTCCCTTTGCTGTTCCGGGTATTGGTATTGCCCAATATCTGGGTATCAGGGTCAATTTTATAACACCTCTCTTCATTTATGTACTTCGGAGAACAGCAGAAAGCTCTCTTAATCCTGAAAATGCTTATAACAGGGAATACATATATCCGTCGGGAATCTTCCAGATCGAACAGTCATTTGATTCAAAATATATTTATGTGCCTCTTGAATTCGTCAGGGATCTTATTGAAAATGATAACGGAACAAGCTCTATTGAAATCGGGTTTTCAGATGACGCCGATGCCCGTGCGGTACAAAAAGATGTTACAGCGATTTTCGGAGAGGATTTTGTTGTTCAGAACAGGTTTGAGCAGCAGGAACTGTTTTACAAGGTGATGCATTCGGAAAGGCTTGCTATATTTTTTATCCTCACACTTATCCTTATCATTGCATCGTTTAATATTATAGGATCACTTACCATGCTTATTATTGAAAAGGAACGGGATATTGAGATACTGAAAAGTCTTGGAGCAGATAAAAAGCTTATACGAAAAATCTTCATATTTGAAGGCTGGCTTATCTCCATTATAGGAGCAGTTGCAGGGATAATATTCGGATTTTTCGTATGCTGGCTGCAACAGACATACGGAATAGTTAAGTTGCAGAGCGATTCACTGATCATGGAGGCATATCCCGTGGTATTGAAGCTGAAAGATTTTATTATCGTTCCGGCGACAGTTCTTCTCATCGGCTATTGGGCTGCCTGGTATCCCGTACGGTACCTTACAAAAAAATATCTTGTTGAGAATGAATAAAGGATTAATGAATAGTGCCCGTTTTTCATTGAAACTGATCCCGGTATTGGTTCTCTTCTCCGTTATGATTGTCTCATGCTTCAAAAGGAAAGAAGAAGCCGACTACAAAAAAATGATTCCGGAAAAGGCATTTGTCTCGATACTTAAAGAACTTCATCTGAGCAATGGGCTTTTTGATCTTCAAATGATCAGAATCCAATACATGGTGAGTGATACCTTCAGGATCTATAAAGAGATAATAGAGAGCCATGGCTATACCAGAGAAGCAATGGATATCACACTACAATATTATTATATTAAAAAGCCCAAAAAGCTTATCAGTATCTATGACCAGATACTTGGTGAATTCACCGAAATGCAATCACGGCTGGAGATCGCGGATCTGCAGCCCCGGAATTTAATTCCTAATCAATGGCCCGGCAATAAATTCTATGAATTGCCTGATGCCATGGGATCAGAAAAGAGTGATTTTGAACTGACACTGAATCCTCCCGGTAACTTTATATTAAATTTCACAGTCACGGTATTTCCTGATGATCAGTCATATAATCCATGCTTTACAGCCTTTCTGACCTATTCTGGTACTCCCTATTTAAAAAAGAAAAAGAATTTGCCTGTTTTAAGATATATCAAAGACGGCCAGCCTCATGAATATAAAGTTCAGGGTGAACTGACCGGTAAAGCGCCGGTTATCCTCAAAGGCAGCTTCTATGATTATTTCAGCGATCCGGATTACGGAAAAATTCATTCAAGGATAGAAAATATATCATTCTTATATCCCGGCACTATAAGATGAAGCACTTTTCATCTCAGTTCATATTTACAAATTCAGGCCCCCCAATAAAAAGAGGAGTAATAACAACTCACGATGACGGAACAATAATAAGTGTAGATGATACACTTATCGAAAGCCGATCAGTGGAATTTCATAACGGGATAATAATCCCCGGATTTGTAAACTGTCATTGTCACCTGGAGATTTCACATCTCAAAGGAGCAATTGCAGGGGGGAAGGGACTGGCTCATTTTATCAGGGAACTGCGTAATATAAGAGATATTAATACCGGAGATATTCTTTCAAGAGCAAAAGATGCCGACAGGGAACTGTACAGTGAGGGGATAGTGCTTTGCGCCGATATCTGTAATACTGACGCAACATTCGGACTGAAGAAAAAGAGTCATATCCGTTATTATAACCTTCTTGAAATATTCGGTATTAACCCGGAGAGATCACATAAGAGAATTGCAGAGATACTCAAAGTGGAAGCAGAAGCAATAAGACACGGCCTGCAATATTCACTGACCCCGCATTCTGCCTATTCTGTCTCTTTACCTCTTTTCAGATATCTGAAGGCTAAATCAAAAACAAACAAAGTAACCTCGATACATTTTCTTGAATCGGAAGAAGAGAAAAAATTCCTCTCAGATCATACAGGTCCGCTGAGGGAGTCGTACGAGAAATCAGGGATCATGCCTGAACACCCGGAGACACCGGCAAGTCATGCTGATGCAATACTTAATGAAGTAACCGCTTCGGGTAACCTGATACTTGTACATAATACTTTTGCTGACAGAGTAACTATCAGAGAGGTTAACAGAAGAAATGATACATTCTGGTGCCTCTGTCCGGCTTCCAACCTGTACATAAGTAATAAAATACCCCCGGCGGATATCCTTCTGTCTGAAGGGTGCAATATAGTAGTAGGTACCGACAGCCTTGCAACCAACCGGAAGCTGAGCATACTTTCGGAGCTCAGAATCCTTCAGGAACATTTCCCTTCCCTGAGACTTGAGGAGCTGGTGCGATGGGCAACAGTTAACGGAGCGAAAGCCCTTGGAGAAGATAAAAATTACGGGAAAATTGAACCAGATAAGAAACCAGGATTGTTACTTCTGGAAGACATGGATCTCATCAACCTGAGATTATTGCCTGAGACTACTGTAAAAAGGTTGTTATGAGGGATATTCGTAAAATTCTTTTTTAACCACAAAGTACACGTAGTACGCACTAAAGACACGAAGAATTTCCCTTTGTGGAACTCTGTGACTCCTCTGTGGAACTCTTTGTAAGTTTTTCTTTCTGCTACCCTTAAGGTTATAATTTATATTAATTTTGAACCGGCATAGAAGTGAAACATGGCTACATTCTTATTTGATAACAATATCCTGTTGAGAAACAAATACTTCCCTGAGGCTAAGATTGCAGTTCTGTCAAATTCCACTGCAATATCAAAACCTGATATTGAATAAAACCCATAACATACTGATCTGTCCCCTCGAATGGGGACTGGGACACGCGGGTCGTATGATACCCCTGGCAGCGAAACTCCGGAAGATGAATAACAATATCTTCATCGGCGCCGGTGAAGAGCACCTGTCACTATTCAGGAAAGAACTGCCCGGTCTCAGCTATATTGATTTTCACGGATACAGCCCCCGATATTCAGGATTCCTCCCGCAGTATTTAAAGCTTCTGCCTGACACCCCGGTTCTTTTATTTCATATCATACGTGAACATTTCAGGTTAAAAAAGATCATCAGGGAGTATTCAATTGATATTGTTATAAGCGATAACCGGTTCGGTCTATGGAACAGGAAAATAACATCGGTATATGTGACTCATATGCCCCGTATTCCTTTTCCGGCCGCCTTCTCATTCCTTGAATTTGTGGGGGTGCTGCTTCACAGGACTGTGATGAAAAAATACTCTTTCTGTTTTATTCCTGATCTGCCCGGAGAGCTTAACATATCGGGAAGATTATCTCATGGGATAAAATTACCGGCTAATGTGAGGTATACAGGTATTTTATCGAGATTCACGGATCTGGTTAAAAAAGACGATGAAGATCCTGTAAATAGAAGGCATAATACTGTAATTCTGTCAGGTCCCGAACCGCAGAAAAGCATCCTGAAAAAACGGCTTGCTGATATTTTACAGGACAGAAAGCCCATTACTGTTTTTCTGGGAGGAGATACTGCCGGTTCCGGGTCACCGGTACGGTCTGGAAATATTATCTCCTTTGATCACCTTGCTTCTTCAGAGATGAAAGAGGTGATCATGGATAGTGATCTCATAATTACCAGGGCGGGATATACTGTAATAATGGAACTTATAAGCCTTAACCGCAGCGCTTTGCTTATCCCAACTCCCGGCCAGACGGAACAGGAATATCTTGCGCAGCGGCTTTCAAAAATGAAGTGGTTCTCAACCATATCGCAAAAAAACATTAAAGATGGGATTCACCTGTCTTCAATTAAACCCGGATGGCCGGACGAATTAATCCTTAACAGCCGTTTGCTTCTTGAAAATGCACTGGATGAAATGTTAAAGAAAGTAGAGCAGGAGGCCAGAGCTTAGAAACCCCGGCAAAAAACTTGTCCATACCTCACGGGGAGTGTGTGAATTAAGCCATAATCTTGCAGACATCATCAGTCCGTCCGAAAGTATCACTGCAATAAACAACCAGGTCAACGGGGCTTGCATCTTTATTGACAGAATTACAACAAGGGCTGTAAGTGCACCTGCCCCGGCTGAGTGAATTGAGATTTTCCACCAGAAATTTATTACAGTAATAGCAATAGCCAGAAAAGCAACCGTTATTAAAAAGGCCTTTACAAATTCAGGGATATGAAAGCGGAAGATGATAAAAACTGTAACAGAATAGAAAAATGATGTAGTTATCAGCGGTAATATTCTGTCCTGCCTTTTTTTAATGAACCAGGAGCTTATGATATTCCTGAATTTAAAGTAAGGGATCAGCGAAAGCGGCAAAAGAAGATTGTTGATCAGTATTATTATCAGAAGTATCTTTTTAACTGAGAAGGGAATATAACCTATAAGAGTAGGCGCGGAAAAGATGATAAGGATACCGTAGATAGTCATAAGCAAAGGATGAAAAACTATTGAAATAATTTTTGCCAGAAGATCGCCGGTATATTTAATTCTTTCTGATATCATCAGATCTCCTTTCTTAATCTGGCAACCGGGATATTAAGCTGTTCCCGGTATTTGGCAACGGTCCGGCGGGCTATCTGGTATCCTTTTTCCTGAAGTATTATGGTAAGCTTTTCGTCGGTGAGAGGGCGCCGTTTCTCTTCATTATTGATGCAATCGCGCAGGATTTTTTTAATTTCCCTTGTTGAGACCTCTTCGCCGCTGTCGGTTTGTAATCCTTCCGAAAAAAAGAATTTCAGGGGATATATGCCAAAATGTGTTTGTATATATTTGCTGTTAGCAACTCTGGAAATTGTCGAGATATCGAGTCCTGTCATTTCAGCAACATCTCTCAGGATCATTGGTTTTAGTTTTGTTTCATCACCATCGATAAAATATTCCTGCTGGTATTCCAGTAATGCATTCATGGTCAGGAGCAGGGTGTTCTGCCTTTGTTTTATTGCATCGATGAACCATTTTGCAGTGTCAATTTTTTGTTTCACAAACTGTACTGCTTCCTTCATCTCCTTTTTGCTTGTCTTATCCCTTGTGTAAGTCTTAAGCATATCGCTGTATGCGGCACTTAGCCTCAGCTCCGGAAGATTGCGTGAGTTAAGGTGAAGGTCAAAGCCATCCTCTGAATGTTCAAGGATAAAATCAGGAATAATGGGTTGGGCAGATCTTGCAAAAGGATTGTTGAAAAGGCCTCCCGGTTTGGGATTTAGCTTAAGGATCTCTTCAATTGCTATTTTAAGGTCGTTTTCATTGATTCCCAGTCTTGTTACTATTTTATCGTAATGTCTTTTTGAAAATTCTGTAAAATACTGATCAATAATTAAATATGCCAGCTTCACCGGTGGTTCTTCATGGTTTTTTCTTTCAAGCTGAAGCAAAAGACACTCCCTGAGTGTTCTGGCCCCCACACCGGCAGGTTCCAGGTCCTGGACTATCTTAAGAACCTCTTCGAGTTCCTGTTCTGTTGTCTGAATATTTTGCAGAAATGCCAGATCATCGACTATGTTTGCAGGTTCCCTCCTGAGGTATCCGTCTTCATCAATA